>JAYUSJ010000392.1:0-10018 GCA_043755735.1 Verrucomicrobiaceae bacterium
TTCACCCACACATGCAAGATATTCATGTGTACGATGTTGGTCTTGCTATGGTAGAGGTCGACATTTCCCTGATACAACGCCGTATTGCCATATACGCGCACCGCGGTGCCGGTAAGATCAAGCCGTTCGACGATCGACTTCCCCGAAACAATTGCTTTCATGAAGTCGGCCTTCGTCTCGTTCTGGCCGCCGGAGTGAATGTAGGTCAAGTCCTCGCTGAGTAACTTATCGAGCGCCGCTCCATCTTTGTGCAGCATGGCCTGCTTTAGCGATTCCATGGCCGCGGTAACTTCCTTCACCGCCACCGCATCGGAGGTCGCCGCGGCCATCAGGCCCCAAGCGCAGGTCATCGTCAATAGAATTGTTTTCATGTTGGTTTCCTTTAACTAAAAAGTTCTTTCACTACTTCGCCGGCTAACACGGTAGGCCGCTCGGCCCGGCCGTTGTGCTGGAAGGTGAGTTGCAAATGATCGAGCCCCATCAGCCAGAGCACGGTGGCGTGCAGATCATGCACGTGTACCGGCCGTTCCGCCGCACGCAGTCCGATTTCGTCCGTCGACCCGACGTATTGGCCGCCCTTCACTCCGCCGCCCGCCATCCAGGTCGTGAAGCCCCAAGGATTGTGGTCGCGCCCGTCGCTGGCTTCGTTAAAGGGCGTGCGGCCAAATTCGCCGCCCCACCAGACGATTGTATCTTCCAAAAGCCCGCGCTGTTTCAAATCCGTGAGCAGCCCCGCGACCGGCTTGTCCACAGCGCGCGCGTGGTCGCCGTGCTTCGGCAGATTGCTGTGCTGGTCCCACGCTGGGTTATTCGAATTGTCGCCGTAATTTACCTGCACATACCGCACGCCCGCTTCGCAAAGCCGCCGCGCCATGAGGCACTGACGCCCGTAATTGTCCGTGTCCTTTTCGCCGATGCCGTAGAGCGCCTTCGTCGCGTCGCTTTCGCCCGCGAGATTCACCACATCCGGCGCGTGACTCTGCATGCGCCACGCGAGTTCGTAGCTGGCGATCACCGCCTCGAGTTCCGAGTCGCCGGGCTTCGCGCGGAGCTGCTCCGCGTTCAAGTCGCGCAACAAATCGAATTGCCGCTTCGCATCATCCGCCGAACGCGGAGCCGCGAGATTGCGAAACGCTGTTTCCTTCGCCGGCACGCCGCTCCGCCCGAGCGCCGTGCCTTGATACACTGCGGGCAAAAACGCATTGCCGTAGTTGCGTGGACCGCCATTTCCGAGACTCGGCGAAATGCTCACGAAGCCCGGCAGATTCTCGTTTTCCGTCCCGAGCCCGTAGTTCACCCAAGCGCCCATCGATGGCCGGATGAAGTTCGTCGTCCCCGTGTGCAAAAACAGCGTCGCCGGACCATGCGCCACGCCTTCCGTGTGCATCGAGCGCATCACGCAAAGATCATCCGCATGCGCCGCCATGTGCGGAAAAAGCTCGCTCGCCCAAAGCCCCGACTGCCCGCGCTGATTGAATTCCCACATCGGCTTCATCACCCGCTGAGTCGCGCCCTTTCCCGTCTTCGCAATCGTCCGCGCATCGTCGAAATGCATCATCTTCCCATCATCCGCAACGAGCCGCGGCTTATAGTCCCACGAATCCACATGCGACACCCCGCCCTGCATAAAAAGAAAGATCACCCGCTTCGCCTTCGGCAAAAAATGCGGTTGCCGCGGAGCCAGCGGATTTGCAGAAGCCAGCGCCCGCTGTCCGACCAGCCCAGCAAGCGCGAGCTGACCAAAGCCACAGGCGAGAGACTGAAGAGCAGAGCGTCGTGTAAAAAGCGGGTTCATGGGTTCGTGTAGATACGAGTGCGTTTTAGCGTTGCTGATAGCTCGGAGGTAGCACCTTAAACGCATCCGGTTTTTTCTTTCGCAACTCCGTCAGCCGCGCCGAAGCCTCCTTTACTGGAATGCCGTCCGCGATGGTCGCAACGACCGCCCTATAGGACGCGACCGCCAGCTCCACATCGCCCGAAGCCTCCTGCTGCTGCCCTTTCAAAAACGAAGAAATAGCCTGCCGGGCTTCCGCTCCGTTTTGAGCTCCGGGTTCCAAGCCCCGCAACACATCCAAGATTTCAAGTGCCCGTTTCCATTCACCAGCAACCCCCGCTGCCACACTCAATCGTGCAAGCGAATCCCCGAGAGGGATGGCTTTATAGTCATCCTGCGAAAGCTCCTCGAAACCCTTCCGTTTTGAGAGCACATCCAGATATATCCGTTGCCTCAAGACTTCGACAGGGGCCGCCCACATCAGCGCCGCCACTGAACCTCGGGAAGATGTCTCACTCGCGGGCAGCGTTCCAGCGGTCCAGTGACCCGCCAGCCGGTATGCCTGCGCGGCAAATTCGTGCATCGAATCCTGTATCGACGAGGTCTCGTAGGACGTCCGTTTCGCGATGGTCTGTGATGCCTTGATCGCCAGTTCCGAGAGCTCGACTGCGGACTTCACGCCCGCCAAGTCTTTCGCGAGCGCCTGAAGCGACTCCGCCTCGGCTTTTTCCACTGTTTCCGCGAGCGGACGTTCCAGCTTCCGCAGCTTGTCTTTCACCGCCTCCGGCATGTCAGGACAGCTCGAGTCCATCACACTCAACAGCTCTCTAAGAGCTTGAAATGCCCGCTTGGATTCGCCCGCAACGAAGAAAGCAAAGCAGCGATGAATCCACTGCCCCTTCACCGAGTTGCCTCGAAACCCCAGAGTTTTGGCCTCCGATTGCCGGATTCGCTCCATGATGTCTTTTATTTTCTCCGCCGGCTCGTCGGCGACTACAGCCTTCGCAAACTCCGCACGTTCTGCGTCGAGCTTCTCAATCAGAGGCCTCCAGTAACGCTCCACCCGCTCCCTCGTCTTGACATCAGAAATCTGGAAGCGCACCTCGGAACTCACCAATGCTCTATGAGCATTCCACACCGCCTCCGCGTCCCCGGAAATCTCTGCGTCAATTAACTGCCGCAAAGCGCGTAGGTCTCTCGTCAATCCTTCCTTGGTCCACGCAGTTGGCGCGTTGTACGCGATTTGCGGCGGGATAGGAAAATGCGTCATATACTCGCTTATCATTCGTTCCAATTCGTCCAGCTTTGCCTCTCCGACTGGAGCATTCCACACGCGCAATAATTCTGCTTTTATAAGGTCGCGCGCGCTTGCATCGGCCGCAGTTCTGGACTTTTCCCAATCCTCATACGCAGCTTTCGCGGCCTTAGCCTTCTCAAAAAACGCCACCCACTCGGGAGACTGGCCCTCGGCTTCCGTCAGCGTGCGGGGCAGCGATTTCCAAAATGCCGGATCCGGCTGCTCCCGGCTATTTCGCTGCAATCTTCCGGCCCATTCTCCCATGCGGGAATTCCGCGTCATAGGTCCGCCGAGCTTACCGACAGCAATGTCGAGCGCATCAAGCGCGGATTCGTATGCAGCAGGAATCGAAGGTGCGGCAATCGCCGACGCCTCTCCCGCCCGAGCGCACCGGGCCGGATCCAACATGACGTTCAGGAAGACGAGGCTGAGAAGAACGGATTTCATCATCTGACCGGAGCCCAAAGCATCCGCCGCGAGCAAGCATATTGTTCGAATTTTAATCACACCCTCAGTCAAGATACCGGAAATCCATACTGCCAAAAAGCGATTGGTAAAGCTGCGACCACGCTTCGGTGCGCCGGGTGGGGTCGGCGACGTGCGCTGTGGAGACGGCGCGTTCTTTTTCCGACGGCGGGCGGCCAAGGGTGGTGAGGAATGCGCGGGTGATGCCCTCTTCGTCGGTCGCTGAACTTGCGAGGGCGCGCTCTGCGGCGATGCGCGATTGCTCGATGATGAATGGATGGTTGAGCAGATACAGCGCTTGCGGGGCGACGTTGCTGGTGCCGCGCTTGCCCATCGTGGCGTTGATGTCGCCGAAGTCGAACACCTCAAATAGCTCCAGCCGTTTGTTGCGGAATGCGGGCGTGTAAACGCTGCGGCGCGTGTCGGTGTATTCGTATTTGTATTCGATGTTTTGCGCGCTGGTATCGTTGGCGTTGATTTCTCCCGCGCCGGCGATGTTTGGTCCGAGGACGTCGAGCCGGAGTTCGCCGCTGGTCGCGAGGATGGCGTCGCGGAGTTGCTCGGCATCGAGGCGGCGGCGCGGGTAGTGCGCGAAGAGGCGGTTGTCGGGGTCGGCGGGTGATGCGCTGGCGCTTGCGAGCTGCCATGTGCGGGAGAGGATGATTTCGCGTACGAGTTTCTTTGTGCTCCAGCCTTCCGCGACAAATTTCGTGGCTAGGAAATCGAGCAGTTCGGGATGCGTCGGCGCGTCACCGGTGGTGCCGAAGTTGTCCATCGACCTCACGATGCCCGTGCCGAAAAGCCAGTGCCAGACGCGGTTCACATAGACGCGGGCGGTGAGCGGATTATCGGGCGAAGCGAGCCAATCGGCGAGTTCGCGGCGGCCGCTCGCTTTTGCAGGAACGGCGGGCTGCTGTTCGCCGACCACGCGCAAAAATCCCCGCGGGACGAGCGCAGCTTTTTGCGCGACGAGACCCCGGATGCGGATATGCGTGTCGGCTGGCGATTCGTCGTCACGCACGGCCATGGCGACGGGACGTTTCGGGCCGGATGCGGTGAGCTTTTTCAACTCCGCCTCCATTTTTTTCACCGCGCGTCCGGAGTCGTCGCGGGGCGGAGAAGCTTTGTCAGAAGTCGCCGCAACGGCCGCGTCGGCCTCGGGGATAAACTGCACGGCATCGGCGGTGACATAGCCTTTCGTGTCTTCGTTTGAGACGAGCACGTAGCCCGCACCATCCTTTTCAAAACGGAACGTCCCGAGCGAGACAAAGCGCCCTCCGATGGGCGGCGGCAGCGTCTGATCGACAAACACCGTCTCCTCGCCGTTTGCGTGTAAAACGTGCACCGGCACGCGAGTCGAGCGCGCTGCGGCTGTTTGGTAAGCGAGGCGAACTTCGTAGCGTCCCGCCGCTGGAAACTTCGGCGTAAACGTGAGTGTCTTCGCGCCTTTCTCGGCGTCGCCATCGTGCAAATATCCGTCGCCGATGTAGTTCTTCGAATGCTGCGAGCGCGTCCAGTCGCCGATGGCCTTTGCATCGTTGTCGTCCACGACGAGCCCCGGAAACTCAGCGACCGCCGCGGGCATTCCCGGCTCGATAGTCGCAACGACTTTTGACGCTGCGGTCTTTTTGGCCTCTTCGATCTTTTCTTTTAAAGCAGCCACCGCCGCATCGTGTGCGCGCGCTTTTTCGTCCAGTTCCGCGGCGAGAGGAAGTGGTTCATCGATCCACCGCGCGACGTTGTCAGTGTAGTTCGCGAGCGTCCGCGTCGAAGCGAGAATCCCCGCCATCGCGTAGTAATCGCGATGCGGAATCGGGTCGAACTTGTGGTCGTGGCAGCGCGCGCAGCCAAGCGTCTGACCAAGGATTCCTTTGCCGATGGTGTCGAGTTGCTCGTCGATCACATCGAACCGCAACTGCTGCTTGTCCTGCTCCTCATAGTTCGTCGGGCCAAGCACCAAAAAGCCAGTGGCCGAGAGCAGCCGAGTCCGCTCCTCCGGCGAGGCGGAAGGAAGAAGGTCACCCGCGATTTGCTCGCGCAAAAACTGATCGTAGGGCACATCGCGGTTGAACGAATCGATGACGAAATCGCGATACCGCCACGCGTCTTTAAACAACAGCGTGCGCCCTCCCCCGCTCGATTCTGCAAAGCGCGCGACGTCGAGCCAATGCCGCCCGAAGTGTTCGCCGAATTGCGGCGACGCGAGGAGTTCGTCCACGACTTTTTCCGCGCTGGAAAATGAGGCGACCTGCTCCGGTGCGGGCGGCATGCCCGTGAGCGTAAAATAGAGCCGACGCACAAGCGCGGCGGACGACGCATCCCGCGCGGGCGAGACGCCTTTTGCCTCCATCTGCGCGAGGGTAAATCGGTCGATGTCGCTGCGCGGCCACGACGCATCTTTCACCGTCGGCGGCGCATGTTTTTTCGGCGCGACGTAAGACCAGAATTTTTTCCCATCCTCGACGGTCATCCCGACTTGCTTCTTCACCACGGCACCGCCCGCGCGCGGGTCCGGTGCACCACGACGCACCCACTCTTCAAAAATCGCAATCTCCGCATCCGGCAGCTTGCGCTTTTCCGGCATACGGAGGTCTTTATTGTTGTATCGGATGGCCGAGATGAGCAGCGAGTCGTCCGGTTTTCCCGGCACAATCGCCGCACCGGAATCGCCACCAATCGCCCAGCCCTCGCGCGAATCGAGCCGCAGCCCGCCTTTCACTTTGTGCTCCGGGCTGTGGCAATCGAGACACCGCTCGATCAAGAGCGGGCGCACTTTGCTTTCAAAAAATGCCAAACCATCCGCGTCGGCAGCGACTGCCGAAGTGGCGAGAAAGGGAATCATAATGGAGCGAAGGATGGACACGACTTGCAAAGCAGAGCCAGTGTTGCTTCTTAGAGTCAATCCGACAGAGTAAATTTGCGCAAAAAACGATGGACTCCGCACGGATTCGCGCTTTAATTCGAAAAATCCCGAACAAAGCCCAATTTATGAAGACACTCATTCTCGCACTATCCGCCGCAGTTCTGCTGCCTGCATTTGTAAACGCAGGCGATGACATCATCCCTTTGGAAACCAGCAAATCCGGAAATCTTTACCGCATCGTTCCGCGCGGGACCATGATCCCGAACAACCGTGGTGGAGCGAATAGCGTAAGTCGCGGTGGTTCCAGCGGAAGCCGCGGAGGCAACGTGCATTTCAAGCCGACCCAGCATTATTACACCAAGGATGCGACCGTCTCCTATCGTTATGCCGAAGAGCGCCGCAACTCCGGCAGCCGCAATTATCTCGGACCCAACGCCTCTTATTATAACCCGGATCGCGAAGGCCTGCCGCCAAACGTAAGCATCCGCAACCTTGCCCACGTCGAGGCCTCCCGCCAGCCCGGCGTGCCGATGCGCTCCCCACGGTGGCGCGAGCAAAACATCAACAGCTTCGACAACGACACGTATTATCGTCGTGCCGATGCACAGAAATACTACCACGGCGGAGATGTCACCCCAAGTGGCCGCGGAGGAGCTGTGGAAGGAGCAGGGCGCACCGAACGGGCCGCCCGCTAACCCTCCAATACAAAAAAACTGCGCTTAGGGCAAATTCGCCCTTGCCAGCCACCAATCTTGTGTGGCAGGTTCCGCGCCCCTTTTTCAAACACTATGTCATACGCAATTTTCAAAACAGGCGGTAAACAATACCGCGCCGGAACCGGTGAAGTCCTCACGATCGAAAAACTCACAGGCGAAAAGGGTTCCATCGTGGAATTCAAAGACGTCCTCGCAGTCGGTAGCGGCGAATCCATCAAAGTCGGAAACACCGGCGCAACCGTCTCCGCTGAAATCGTGGACCACTTGAAGGGCGACAAAGTCATCGCCTACAAGTATCGCCGCCGCAAAGGATACCACCGCACCGTCGGTCATCGCCAGAAACTCACGAAAGTGAAGATCACGGGTATCTCCGCTTAATTTTTCAACCAACACAGAAGAACACACAGGCTTTATGGCACATAAAAAAGGACAAGGAAGCGTCAAGAACGGTCGCGACAGCGTATCAAAGCGTCTCGGCGTTAAAGTTTTCGGCAGCCAGCTCATCAATGCAGGCGGCATCATCATCCGCCAACGCGGCACCAAGTTCCACCCCGGTCGTGGCGTCGGTCTCGGCCGCGACTATACGATTTTTGCAATGGTGGACGGCACGGTTCGTTTCGACCGTGGCGGACGCCGCGTGAATGTGGATGCAGCACCCGCTTCGGCGAGCTAGACACTGCAACGAGGTTTATTCGCAAAAACCCCGCTCCACACGGAGCGGGGTTTTTGCTTTTTAGGGACACACGCCCACGGACCCGAAACGGCCATCGCTCTTTGCTGAATTACGCACGCTTCCGCGCGCGTACTGGATTCTCATTGCCGGATGGTTCGTGAATCGCTTCGGCACGTTCGTGATGCCGTTTCTCACGCTTTTCCTCACCGGTCGCGGCCATCCGCCTTCGTCCGTCGCGTGGGTGCTTTCGGCAAACGGCGTCGGACAACTCCTCTCCTCCGTACTCGGCGGATATTGGTCCGACCGGATTGGCCGCCGCCGCATCATCGTCCTCGGCACGCTTGGAAATGCCGCAGCGATTTTCGCGATGTTCTTTGCACACGAACTTTGGGCGATCGCCGGAATGATGCTCCTTGCCGGGTTCGCGTCCGGCTTTTACATGCCCGCCAGCAACGCCCTGCTCGCCGACATCGTCCCGCAGGAAATGCGGCTGCGCGCCTACGCGGGACAGCGGCTTGCCATCAATGCGGGCTTTGCTTGCGGAGCTTCCGCGGCGGGGTTTCTGATAACGATTTCAACATTCGCACTATTCGCGGGTGATGCCATCACCACGGCTCTTTTCGGTATCATCGCATGGCGCTTCCTCCCGCGTGGACACAAGGTCGGAGCGAAGGAAGCATCGTGGTCGCAGGCATGGCGGCATATCAAAACCGATCGAAGTTTTTGGGGTCTTTTCTGGGCAACAATCCTATCGTCGTTCGTTTTCCAGCAGTTCAACTCCACGTTCGGCCTTGAGATCAAACAGCGCGCCCTCACCCTCACGGTCGGGTCATGGAAATTCACGCCCGAGCAAGTGTTTGGGCTGCTCCTCGGCTGGAACGGCGTCATGGTCGCATGTTTCGAGTTACCCATGACTCGATGGACGCAGCGCTTTGATTCGCGTCGGATCATCCTCATCGGATATCTGCTCATGGGATTCGGCTTCGCGCTCAATGCACTGCCCGGCGGAACAGGATTCTTCTTCGCGGCGATGACACTTTTTACCATCGGCGAAATGTTCAGCCAGCCCATGCGCAGCGCGTACATCGCGGAAATAGCCCCGCTTCACCTGCGCGGGCGCTACATGGGCGCCCTCGCAATGGCCGGCACCGCCGCCGCCGCGCTAGGCCCGCACGCGAGCCTGCGTATCCACGCGTGGAATCCGTCCGTCCTGTGGTTGAGCTGCGCGGTCCTAGGCATCCTCTCCGCCGTCGCACTCGCCGCAGGAAGTCGCTCAAAAAACGTGACAGCAGACACTTGACGGGACGGAATCGCAGTCGGCGTTCACAAACCACCTGGGTTCCACCCATCAGGTCTCGCCGCAACCCGCCTACACTCTGAGTTCGCCGCCATCCCTCGCCTGCCACTCCTCTGCAGTAAAGCGCGGCGTTATGTATTGCGGGCAGTTCCAATCGAAGCTCACGGTCTCGATCAAAAAGAGGCGCTCGATTTTGTCCGCGAGTTCCGGGGAGGGGCTGAGTTGTGCGGCGATGTCGGGGTGTTCGCGGGCATTGAGAACGCGGGCGTGGCCGAGGATTTTCAGGCGGTCGCGGTTTGGGTAGTCCATGAGGAAAAGGGCGACGCGATCGTTGAGGTCGAGATGGCCCGTGGTGAACATCTGGCGGTTTCCTTTGAAGTCGGCGAATCCCAGCAAGTGCGGTCCGAGCACCTTGAGAAAGCCCGCCGGCCCGCCCCGGTGCTGGATGTAAGGCCAGCCGTCGGGATTTGTAGTAGCCATGTAAAAGCTGTCGCGCGCTGCGATGAACGCGGCTTCGTCGGCGGTAAAAGGATCGCGCTCGGGCGCCTGCGCAACCGATTGGTGTTTGCCGAAGTATCGCTCCTGCGCGGCCTGGACGGCGGGCGTGAGCATGATTTGCATGAATTTTGCGGCCATATTGTGTGGTAATATCGTTAAAGAAACCGGCGCCTCGGTGTGACTACGAAGTGCGCCAAGGGCGCGAAGATTCCCGGGACTTCGCGTGCTTCGCGGCCTTCGTAGTCACCTCAATGTTTTGAGACATCACCACCGGAATTTTCGCTCCGACTCTGCGATGAGTTCGTCGTTGATGCTGGCGTAGCGCCTGGCCATTAGCCCGTCGGCGTCGAACTCCCAGTTCTCATTTCCGTGGGCGCGCCACCATTGGCCGGCGTCGTCGTGCCACTCGTATTCGAAGCGCACGGCGATGCGATT
>JAYUSJ010000393.1:0-9972 GCA_043755735.1 Verrucomicrobiaceae bacterium
TGGCCATTTGCGCGCGGCTCTCGATTTGAAAAACGCCCACGGTGTCGGCGGCGCACATCGTGTCGTAGGTCGCGGTGTCGTCCTTCGGAATCGCCGCCAGATCGACCGGACGCCCGCGCGCGGCGCAAAGTTCCAGCGAGTCCTGCATGACGGCCATCATGCCGAGGCCGAGCAAATCGACCTTGATGATGCCGAGGTCTTCGCAGTCGTCCTTGTCCCACTGCGCGACGACGCGGCCTTCCATACTGGCGCGTTCGAGCGGCATGACTTTCGTGAGCCGGCCCTGACAAATAATCATCCCGCCGCTGTGCTGTCCGAGATGGCGCGGCATGCCGTAGATGCGCTGGTAGAGCGCGGCGGCGGCGGGCAGGCGCGGGTTTTCCGCAGGCAGTCCGGCTTGGCGGATTTGTGTTTCGAGCTCCAGCGTGTGCGGGAAATCGCCGTGGCCAAAAAGGTGCGAAAAACGATCGAGCACATCGGGCGGAAAGTTGAGCGCCTTGCCGATTTCGCGCATCGCGCTGCGACCGCGGTAGGTGATCACATTCGCCGTCATCGCCGCGCCATCCGCGCCGTAGCGTCGATAGACTTCCTGAATGACGCGCTCGCGCCGATCACCGCTCGGGAGATCGAGATCGATATCCGGCCACGACGTGCGGCCTTCGCTGAGGAAGCGCTCAAACAGGAGATTGCAAGCGATCGGGTCGCAGGCCGTGATGCCGAGCGAGTAGCACACGACGCTGTTTGCTGCCGAGCCGCGACCCTGCACGAGGATGCTGTGCTCGGTGCAAAAATTCACGATGTCCCAGACGATGAGAAAGTAGCCGGAGAAGCCGAGTTTCGCGATGAGAGCGAGCTCGTGTTCGATTTGCTGGAGCACGCGGCGGCTGAGGTGCGAGTAGCGGGAGCGCGCGCCGGCCATCGTCATCTTGCGGAGGAACGCGTCCATTTCCTCGCGCTGCATGTTTTGGTAACGCGGAAATTCGTAGCCGAGATTTTGCAGCGTGAAATCGAGCCGCTCCGCGAGTTGCACGGTGTTCGCGATGGCGTCGGGTCGGTCGCGGAAAAGCTGCTGCATTTCCTTCGCGTGTTTGAGGTGGCGCTCTGCATTCAGCGCGAGCTTGCGGCCCGCGGCATCGAGGTGCGTGTGCTCGCGGGTGCAGGTGAAAACATCGAGCAATTGACGCTCATTGGGCGTTGCGTGGAGTACTCCATTTGTGGCGAGCAGCGGAAGGCCGAGCGTGTCGGCAAGCTCCGCGAGTCGGGAGTTCGTGAGTTCCTCGCCGCGCCGGAGATGACGCTGGATTTCCACAAAGACATTCGCTTTTCCAAACGCCCCGACGAGTCGCTCGGTCTGCGCGCGTGCTGCCGTGAGGTCATCGTTTTCCAGCGCCCGCCGCACCGGGCCTTCCTCATCGCCCGTGAGCGCGACGAGCCCGGCTGCAAACTCCGGGAGTTCCGCCCACCGCACCGGCGCGTGATGCTTGGTCGCGCTGTCGCGGAGCTTGGCGCGGGTGATGAGCATGCAGAGATTTTGGTAGCCCTCGCGCGAGCCGACGAGCACGGGCACCACGCCGCCGTCGTCCATCGTGAGTTCCGCGCCAACGATCGACTTCACACCATGCTCGCGTCCACGCGCATAAAACCGAGCCGATCCATAAACGCCATCGCGGTCCGTGACAGCGACCGCATTCAATTCCAGCACCGCTGCCCGCTCCGCAAGCGCCTCCGGCTGCGACGCCGCACGGAGAAAACTGAACGCACTTCGGCAATGGAGCTCGGCGTAGGTCATGGATGAATTAAAATCGCGCCAAATCTTTACGTGGTATTCGCATGTATGGTTACGGCCCTCGATGGGCACGTTGCATACCCCGTGGATACGTCATCTAGGCGGGTCGGCGGAGTCTTCTCCGCAAACACGCTGGAAAAGATCTGCGGTGTCGCGTTCGGTCGTTACTGTCGGAGTTAATAAGTCACGACTGCGCGCACGTTTGCGCTGCATGAGGAGGTCGAGCGTGAGGTCGAAAGAGATACTGGCAAGATGTGGATCGGGGTGACGGGCGATGGGGAGGCAGACTTGCACGGACTTCTCTTGGCCGATGCGATAGACGCGGTCGGTGCATTGATCTTCTACGGCGGGATTCCACCAACGGTCGAGGTGGATGACGTGATTCGCGGCTGTGAGCGTTAGTCCGACTCCAGCGGCGCGGGGCGAGAGAAGGATCACAGCGAATCCTGCTGGCAAGTTTTGGAAAGCGTTCACGATTGCCTGTCGGCGTGCGCCGGGGACTTCTCCCGTGATGCACGACGGAGGTTCGGCGAGGCCAAACTCCGAAGGCATAACGATGCGCAGCCATTTTTGCATTCTGCGCGAGTCCACAAAAACGAGGGCCTTTTCTCCACGGGCGCGAATGTCGTGCAGGGCGCGAAAGCACTCCGCCACTCGCGCAGAGCACGCGGCGAGGGCAGAAAGGTCCGGCGGTTCCTCCGCATTCATCAACCACGGATGCAGGGAGATTGCGCGGAACTCTTGCAGGGCTTTGAGCATCATCCCGCGCTCGCGGATACTGCGGGCTCGATTCACCGCTTCCGCGTAAAGGCGCGCTTGGTCTGGCGGCATATCGGCAGGAGCTTTGTGTTCTGTTTTGGGTGGCAGTCCTTCGAGGATGTCGTGTTTCATCCGCCGCAGCATGAGCGCGCTTGCTGCTGGTTCTGTGAGATGGTTGCGAAGTTCGCGGAGCGCGGAATCTTCCGGCTCTGTCTCAAATTTCGCACTGAATTCGGAGAGGGAGCCTCCGCCGATAGCGCTGAGTGCGGTGCGGTCCACTGTGTTTACGATGCTCCACAGATCAGCGTAGCGATTTTCTACCGGTGTGCCGGTCAGCGCGAGGGTGAAGTCTGCGTTCATTGCCTTCGCGGCTTCGTTCACGAGCGTGCCGGGCGTCTTGATTTTCTGCGCTTCGTCAAAGGCGAGCACCTGCCAGCGAATCGTCCCGAAGCTGTGATGGTAATCTCGCAGCGTCTCGTAGGTCGTCAGCACCCATCCGGCACTTGCGATTTCGTCTGTCCGTAGCGAGACGCCACCGCGCACGATGTCATTGCCCGCGCCGACTCGCAGCCGTGCAAGGTCGCTGCCGTAAGCTCGGAGTGGCGGGCCGAGCAAACGGCGTCCCGCTTCATCAAAATGCTGCATGAATTCCTGCTCCCAGTTCCGCAACAAGCCCGTTGGTGCGACGATGAGGAAGCCTCCTTCATTCGCAGCGCGTTCTGGCCGTGCGAGCCGAAGCCAGACAAGGAAAGCCAGACATTGTAGCGTCTTGCCGAGGCCCATGTCGTCCGCGAGCAGTACACCGCTTCGGCCTTCCCTCCATGTTGTTTGCAGCCAGCGAAGGCCGGTTTCCTGATGCGGTTTCAATGTGCTACGCAAGCCAACGGGGAGCCATAAATCCGTCGCACTCTCACGGCTCGGGCGTTGAGCGGCTGCTCCGGCATCATCGAAGTCACGCTCGATCAAAAGCACGGTGCGATCAGTGGTAGTGCTTTGTTCGCGCTCGATTTGCTCTCTCGTCGTTTGACCCAGCGACTTCACTTTTTCCAAAGCTGCGAGCGTCGCTGGAGTTGCCGGAACCATCTGCCCACCGATTTCAACCTCCGGCTTTCCACTCGCGATTGCCTGCTCCACCCGCTGAATAATTTCGTCTGTCTGCGTAGTGGGCACCGCAACGCGAACGCCGCCAAAATCGATTCCAGATTCCTCCGGTGGTAGCCACGAATTTGCAGGCAATTTCACCCATGGAATAATCGGAGGGTCCCAAAGCCCAATGCCTTTCACGCGATCAGACAAATACTGAGGGGTCTCCACGAATAGAGCGTCCAGTGTTTCCTCTGGGAGCGCATCACCGTATTCTGCACGGAGGAAAGCACGCGGATTGCGCAGGAAGTCCGTCTGGTGTCCGTCGTCCTTTTTCTGGACCTCAGCTACGAGGTCCAGCGCGCGCTGCATGTCTTCCTCAATGACGAGAAAATGGGAGCCGCCGAGCGCAAAGCGACCTCGCCCAGCTTCGTGAGCTCGGATGAACTCTTTGTGCTGCTCCGGCGGGAGTAGCTCGGGTGGTGTGTCCGTCTCTGTCGCCGTGCTTGCGTGCAGCACCGGTTCGAGTCGAAACCGCCCATCCTTCACGCGCAGCCGCAGCGAAAAAGCCCCCGCTACCGCCACATGCGTCGCCGCAAGATACCCGCTGACGTTTACCGCATCACGCGCCTGTTGTGAGAGGAACTGCTCAAAGCGTGCAAATACTCGCATGCGCTCTTCCATTGAGCCGATGAGTCCGCCATTGAGCGCATCCATACCGTCGAGCAGGGCAAAATGTGCGGCGCTCAAACGCCACGATTGTGCTCCTGTTTGAATGACGCAGCCGACTCGCCGTGGCGCGATGAGCGGGCGACCATCGTTGAAGAGTTGATATTGAAAACGAAAGTCCGGCGACGCCAAGGTTCCGCGATGCTGAATGCTCAAACTGAACGGCGACCGTTGAGGCAAGTCCAAGGCTCGAGCTTCCGCTTCCGGCAATGCGGCGGCGTCTGCGTGTTGCAAGAGGAAGGCTGAATCTCCGTCACGCAGAAGCTCCGTGCTGCTTTCTTCGGCAAGTGCCGCAAGGGTTGCGCAAGCGGCGCTGAGAGCGGATTGGGTGCCTGTTGCCCATAGAGAAAAACGCTTGCCGTTGTTGTGCAGAAGGAGGCCTTCCGGAGTGAGTTCGTGTGTCATGGCATCAGTTCAGTATCGGGAATTGAGACGCCGATTCTTTGGCGCAGGAAGTCGCGCAGTTTGCGCTGCCAGGTTCCATTTTCCGCGCCCATGTGGGCAATTCCCGTCTCGTTGGAATACGCGTCCACGAGCAAGTCAGCGCGTGGGGTTGCGATAATTTCGGAGTAGTGAAACGAAATTCTGGGAAGATTTGGAGCTTGCGGGGACGCCTCATCCCAAAGGCGGCATTTCGCATTGTGCGTGCCGACGAACACCACGAGACCCCGGAGCTTGAGGAAGAGTGCGGACTGCTTTGATTCAAACTTTTCGAGCTTCGCCAGCCGGTTTCCAAATCGTGACTTGAGCGATTGCCAACCAAGACATTCCTCCATGTCGCGCCCGACTGCGGCCTTGGCATCAAGCACGACACCGCGGCGGTAGTATGCGAGCCAGAATGCTTTGCGAAATGGCCATTGTTGCCGCATCGCATCATCTCCGCGCCGACGTGCATAATCGTCTAGCGCCTCGAAAAACCCCTCGATGGTTTGCAACGTTAGCCACCGCACTGCGACTGCGCGAAGTTCCGCGTTCACTTGCGGCCAAACGCCTGCAACAGCATCACGAGGATCACCGTATCGCTCTTGCAGCCAAGCGATCAGTGGAGCCCTCCACTCTTTGGTGGGGTCTTCTGAACGCCAGGGTGCCAGAAGGCACTCCACCACTCTATACTCTCTGCCTGCCATTGAGCCGGAGCACTGAGTCATCCATTCCTCAATGATCTCTTGGTTCTCCCAAAGTCGCTCGTGTGCGCGACCGCACCATGCAAGCAGCATCCCAAACGAGAAGCCTCCGTGTGCGAGTTGGCCCGCCAGCCCTACCTCGTTAAGGCAGCGAGTGAGAGGCTTTTGGATACTTCGCGATAAAGATACGGAATCTGCCAACTCACCCACCACTTCAAAACCAATCGGCTTGGGTAAATGCTTTGAAACCAAACGGGCGAGGGTGACGGCAGGCCCTCCATCGCGCTCGAAAATGCGGAACTGCCGATTGCGCTCAGTCCACGCCGAAAGTGTTTCGTGACCCGATTGTAGAGTCTCGTGAATCAGCAATCCTAGCGGGGAGCCGATGAGCGGAGCCTCAGCGTCATAGTCGCGGAGGAAAACGAGAATACATCTCTTGGCCACTATCGGACTATTTTGCGCCGCTTTTGACAGTCCATCACGGAACGCTGGGACCCAGCAAAGCGCATGTTGTCCCCATCGACTGAATGCCAGCCACGGCGCATCCAGCCATTCCGATCGGCTGAGTTCAATCACTTGCATTCCTTCTGAAAGCTGGTCGGAAATCCGTTGCATTAGCCGCGCAAGACGATCCTTCGATGGTGGAGGTTCAGACATCGCACGATCACCCAATGCCCTGACTGCCGATGTGAGAGCAGAAACGGAAAATGGAGCGATTTCGCGAGACATGAGGCTCTTCGTCAGAGACTGCAATCGAGCGGCGAGCGGCGAGGTCATTTCGGCATGGCGGGCGATGCTCCGGGTTCGCTATTCAATTCATTCCGTGCACGCTCCAACTCTGCATCGGTAGGGTGCGCCATGAGAAATCGCAGGTCCACACGGCGATTGCCCTTCTTATGTTCGTCTGTGTCATTCGGCGCGACAGGTCGATTCTCGCCATACCCACTGACGCCCAGCACTCGCAGATGGGCAGGGTTTACGAAGGCTTCGAGTTCGGGCCTCGCCGTGACGAGCGCTCGGTAAGTGCTGGTCGCTCGAGCGGCAGAAAGATCCCAGTTATCGGTAAATCGCGGTGTGCGAACCGGATCAGCGTCCGTGTGCCCTTCGATAAAAACAGCCTCCAGCCGAAATGCGGAACCTTCGGCGCAACCTCGTCGCAACACAGGGACGAGTTCATCTGCAACAAACGCCAACCCCTTTCGCCCGCTTTCCCGCAGTACATCGCTAGCGCGGTCGAACAGGAGTTCCTCCGGTAGCCGAATTACGCCTGTTGCCGGATCAAAAAGAACGCGCACGCCATGAGCCGCGAGTTTATCCACTAGTTCACTCAAGATTGCGCGCAACGCATTGTCACGCTCGCGCAGAAGCTTACTGAGAGCATCAATCTTTCGTTCCTTTTCGTGCGCGTCCACCTTCGCCTTATTTGCTACGTCCTCTGCCAATGCAGCTTTTGCGGTGGCGTCGGCGGCTATGATAGTCTGTTCGTCAGCAGCCTTCTTTTCCGCCTGTGCCTTGCCAGATTCTGTCTGGTAATGAAACGCAAAAGCGCACAGCAAAATGACGAAAATAAAGACTACGCCCGTCATCAAGTCGCTGAGGGAAATAAAGTAATTCTCCTCTGCGTCGTCGTGGCTATCGGAGTTTGGCTCGCTCATTCCTGTGGGGTTGTAGAGTGCGAGACCGCCGAGCGGAGAGCTTCGGCGGAACTAGAAAGCGCAATAGCCAACGACCCAATTTCACGGAGCGGTTCCAGCGCAGCCACTGTATTTTGCGCCGCCTTCTTCAGCTGCTCTCCTGCATCTAAGAAAAGCTCCGGCGCGTCGCCAAGTGCCTCAATCGTCGCGCTGAAACTGCCAACCGCGCGGCCTAGCTGTGAGTCGAGCTCTGCAGTGTATGCGCGAAGCCGCTGCGCGTAATCGTCAAAGTGCTTCTGAACCGCAGCAATGGTCGCGGCCAAATGGGTGTCAATCTCACCGAGCCTTGAGCCTTGCATATCCCATTGAACTCGAAGGGAATCCACAGCCGCTTTCAGTGTCTCCGATGCTTGCCCATTTGCCAGCGAGAGTTTGTTGAAATCTTGCCCCATGGCACTCCACTGCTTTGCTGCGCCTTGAATCGCTTCGGCGGCATTGGACAATCCCGTTCCGAGCGAATCGATACCCGCTGCACTTTCCGCCGCGCCACGAATGGCTGACTGTATTGCCCCCGCCGCCGACACGGCGCCTCTGAATTTTTCTTCCACTTCGCTTTCGGCGTTGAGGAAGAGTCTGCTGATTTCTTCGACATGGCTCCGTATCTCATCCACAGCATTCTCCGCTGCTGCATGAATCGCCGTTTGAATCGTATCTGCCGCTGTTGCCGCCCCTTTCAGATTTTGCTCCACTTTACTTTCGGCGCTCAAGAGCAACTCGCTTATCTCTTCGGTCCGAGTCCGTATCTCATCCGCCAACGTGGCATACTCTCCGCGCACTGTGCCCGCATGCGTGGCGACCTCGCTGAACGCCATCCGTGTTGCGTCGATTTCCTTCCCTGTCGCTTTCAACGACTGCGCAACCTCGTCGAGATGGTCTTTAAGCGTCGAATTCAAAGCCTGCACGGCTGATTGAACGAGTTTTTCAAGGTCCTTGGACGTTGTCTCCACGATTCCCCCGCTCAATCCGTCAATCGCAGCCCTCATTAAATCCGTCTTTTCGCCCATCTGAGAGCCCATGGCTTTTACCGTTTCATCTAACCGTCCGAGCGCCTCCCCCATGATGCGTGTCGCTTCGGTAAATTGCTTGCCCACTGCCACTCCAATATTGGTTGCCATCGTTTCAAGGCAACCGGTTTGGCGCTGACCCTCCTCCCGAATTTGGCGAAGAAACGCGGTGGGGTTGAGGATGAAAATCCGTCGATGGAAATCCACTGCCAGCCCTGCGATTTCTCGCTCCACGCCAATTCGTCGCCAGCGAAAGAACAGAGAGTAAGTGATCGACGCAAATACGCCTACCAACGAAGTAACAAATTTGAACGACGCCGCATCCAGAAGGTCTCGAAGCGCATCAACCTGTTTGGTCGCATCACTATTACTGGCTCCCAATGCAAGAGCAGCCTTCGAGATTACCGCAACCACTCCAAGAAATGTGAAACACAGTCCCAATCCGACGAGGTAGTTAGGCAACGCTCGATACCAGTGCATCGCCAGAGAGCGTTCCCAAGAAGCCAGATTGAGCGACTCACTAATCGCCGTCTCGGATGCCACCACGCGAGCTCCATCCACCCGGTCAAATTCAGAAA
This sequence comes from Verrucomicrobiaceae bacterium, assembly GCA_043755735.1. Lineage (GTDB taxonomy): Bacteria > Verrucomicrobiota > Verrucomicrobiia > Chthoniobacterales > Chthoniobacteraceae > SXWH01. Next base: position 8,758 of record JAYUSJ010000393.1, read on the forward strand.
GATTGTCACTCCACCGTCCCCATCCACTTGCAAATACTGGCACTTTCTTCAATGCGGTTTCGATTCCGTCTTTCAAAGCATGAAAGTCCTCGGCGAATGCCGTTTGTCCCGAACACCGAGTAATGACGGTGCGCGCACGCTTAAGGGCCGCGGTCGCTTGACGAGTGCGCCACCACCAAAGGCAGGCTGTGAACAATGCCAGCACTACGAGAACTCCGGCGCATATCCAAACGAAACGTGGGTCAGTGAGTTGGCGAAGAGAGAATTCCATGCGGGCGCGAAAGCGATTGCCAGAGTTGGTGATGATTGGAAAGGAGTTTATATGCTTGTTCAAGCGCCTCCGGCTGCGACGCCGCGCGGAGAAAGCTGAACGCGCTTCGGCAATGGAGTTCGGCGTAGGTCATAGATGGGTGCTCATTTTCAGACGATGGATTTTCGCGTGGCTTCTCATCTGAAACGGCGTTAGTGTGCGTCCATGACACTCACATTGCCGGATGACCCAGCACTTGATGGATTGGCGGAATCAGACATCCGCCTGGACCTCGCCTGCGCCCTATTCGCAGGCGGGCGAATCTCGCGCTCGGTGGGAGCCCGCATGGCCGGGATGGAGCGGTTTGATTTCGATGCGGAACTTGTGCGACGCAAGATCCCGAGCTTCACCGAAGAAATGCTCGAAGAAGACCTCGCGACGTTGCGTAAACTGTTTCCGAAGTGATCGTCGTTACGGACACCTCGGTGGTGTTGAATCTCTGTCTGTTGGGGCACGACGGATTGCTGCCGACGTTGTTTGGTGTTGTTCTCGCGCCATCGCAAGTGAAGGCGGAATTCATCAGGCTCGCCGCGTCCGATGCGCGCTTTCTCGGACTTTCTTTTCCGGCGAGTATTCAAATCGCAGGACCTCCAGTTATCCCCGCGGAGCTCTTGAGAAACCGCCGCTTACATGCCGGGGAAATCGAAGCAATTGCTCTCGCCGTGCAGGAAAATGCGGATGCGATTTTGATGGATGAGCGTGCCGGACGGATCGCGGCGACGGCTCTTGGGATTCGTTCGATCGGGATTGTGGGTATTCTGATTGAAGCGAAAGCGTCCGGTCTTATTGCAGCGATTCGTCCACTGCTGGAGCGACTGCAAGTCGAGGCTGGCTTTTGGATTTCTGCGAGTCTCCTGCAGCAGGCGCTCGCTGCGGTAAATGAATAGTTCCGTCTCATACCGCGC
>JAYUSJ010000394.1:0-9962 GCA_043755735.1 Verrucomicrobiaceae bacterium
CGATTGTCCGTGCGAGCGCAACGTGAAGCCGACCATCGCGCAAGCGCTGCATCTCATGAACTCGGACGTGCTCAATGGAAAGCTGACGAGCAAAGACGCAGCGGCCCGCCCGCAGCGACTCGCGACGAGCAGCACATCGCCGCGCGATATTGTCACCGAACTTTATCTCGCGTGCTACGGACGGCTTCCCACGGAGGACGAACTGCAACTTTCCACCGCACCATTTACCGACGATCCCGCGACACGGCGGCGGGCGATCGAAGACGTCCTTTGGGCGCTCGTGAACTCCGCCGAATTTGTCTTCAACCACTAAACTCTCATGGCCACACATCTCAACTGCGACGGGCTTCTGCGACGCGACTTTATCCAACTCGGACTGCGCGGAACGCTGGGCCTCGGACTCTGCGATCTGCTACGGCTCAAGGCCCAAGCCAACGCAACGCCCGGAGTCGGAGGAAAGAATATCAATTGCATCATGATCTGGCTCGATGGCGGCCCGTCGCATTTCGAGACGTTCGACCCAAAGCCCGACGCACCGGCCGAAATCCGCGGCGTTTTTAAAACCATCCCGACCAACGTGGCCGGCGTGCATTTCAGCGAGCCGGTCACAAAACTCGCGGGCGTCTTCGACAAATTCAGCGTTGTCCGATCCATCTGCCACAAAGACCCGAACCACGGCGGCGGAAATCACTATATGATGACCGGCGCGCCCACTCCTGTGCCGGTCGGCTGCGGTGCATTCGTGACGTTTCACCCATCGATGGGCTCCATGGTTTCGCATGAGCGAGGAGTGAAGGGCGGACTCCCCGCCTACATGGCGATGCCGAGCAACACACGATCGGGCGGCCCAAACTTTCTCGGCGGACAGCACGCGCCGTTCATCGTCTCGGGCGGTCCGAACTCCGATGCGTTCCGCGTGAACGATGTCGTGCTCCCCGGCGATATCGCGGAAGGCCGTGTAAAAACGCGGCGCGATTTGCGGACCGCGCTGGACCGCATGAAACGCTCGAACGACAAAATCGTGGAGGACCCTGCGGTAGAGTTCGATCGCTTCTACGAACAAGGATTCGACCTCGTCGCGTCCACGAAAGCACAGGCGGCTTTCGACATCCATCGCGAGGACCCGAAAGTCCGCGACCGCTATGGACGCAACGACATGGGCCAGCGAATGCTCCTCGCCCGGCGACTCGTTGAGGTCGGCGTCTCGTGGGTCACCGTGAATTGGGGCGGCTGGGATCATCATGGCAAACTCGCCGAGGCTTACAAAGGCGACCAGCTCAAGACGCTCGACCAAGGCGTATCCGCACTGCTGGCTGATTTGCACGAGCGCGGCCTTCTCGACACCACGCTCGTCCTGCTGCTCGGCGAGTTTGGCCGCACGCCGAAGGTCAATCCCGGCGGCGGACGCGACCATTGGCCGCACGCCATGTCCGTGCTCATGGCAGGCGCGGGAATTCCTGGCGGACAGATCATCGGAGCGACGGATGCGAAGGGCTACTACGCGTCGGACAATGTGTATCGCCCGGAGGATTTCGCCGCGTCGATCTACACCAAAATGGGAATCAATCCCCATCAGGTATTGGAGACCACTGCGGGGCGCCCGGTGCATCTCGTGAACAACGGCAGGCTGATCAAAGAGCTCTTCGTCTAGCCGATGCGCCGCTTCCTTTTGGTTTGCGCGATGTCGTGTGCTGGCGCCGAGCCGATGCTCACCCACATGCATCCCGCTGGTCTTCAGATCGGCACGACAACTTCCGTAAAGCTCACGGGGAAATTCGATCCATGGCCGTGCAAAATCTGGACGGATTCTCCGGGCATCGCGTTCGCTCCCGCAAAGGACGCAGGAACGTTCGATGTCACCGTGGCCGCCGACGCAAAGCCGGGACCTCACCTCATTCGCGCATTCAATGACGACGGTGCATCATCTCCAATCTCGATGGTTGTGGATCGCGTCGCACAGACGCTGGACGTCGAGCCCAACGATAGCTTTCGCGCTCCGCAAAAGCTCGCCGTCACGACGGCAACCATCAACGGAAAGCTCGCTAAGACAGGCGATGTGGATTCGTTTCTCATCGCGCTGAAGAAGGGCCAGACCATGGTCTCGTGGGTCGAGGCCTACGTGCTCGCGGCGGGGTTCGATGCGATGCTCCGCGTCGTGGACGCAAACGGAACGACGCTCGCATTCAATCACGATCACACGACGATGGATCCGTTCCTCGTCTTCGTCGCGCCGCAGGATGGCGACTACATCATCCAGACGATGGGGCAAAAATATCCCGCATCCTCGGACATCGCTTTCGCGGGCGGCGACGACTGCGTCTATCGCCTGCACGTCTCCACAGAACCCTTCGTGCGCAACACATGGCCGCTCGCCGTCCAGCGTGGAAAGAAGACAACGGTCGCACTCGAAGGCTGGAACCTCGCAGCACCGCAGGCGGAAATCGACGACACCGCGCCGCCGCAGTTTCCGGTGACATTTGGCGACATTCCGGAACTCACCGAAACCGCAGAACCGCAGACCCTGGCGATTCCCTCGGCAGTGAGCGGTCGGATTATCGGAGTCGCTCATGAGGACCAATACACTTTTACCGCAACGAAAGACCTCGCGCTCGCGCTCAGCGTCACCGGCCCCGCGCACGGCTCCGCAATCGATGCGCGGCTGAGACTGCTGAACAAAGACGGAAAGGAACTCGCCTCAAACGATGACAGCGGCGGTTCTTCCGAGCCAAAGCTCAACTGGACCGCCCCCGCTGATGGCACCTACACCGCCGCCATCGGCGATCTCACGCAACGCGGCGGCGATGCGTTTTTCTACCGGCTGCAAATCATCACCGCCACTCCAAGCGCGACCGCGACGATCGCCAGCGCTTCATCAAAAATTGAAGCCGGGAAGACTGCCGAACTCAAAGTCGCCGTAGCGCTCTCGAAAGCATTTCCCCAAAAACTGCGCCTCGTCGCCAACAACCTGCCCGAAGGAATCACCGCGCCGGAAGTGGACGTGCCCGAGAAGGGCGGCGAAGTCTCCATCACCCTCACCGCCACGCCCACAGCACCGCGCGCATCGCAGCCATTTTCGCTGACGCTCCGCGAGGTCGAAGGCGGGAAACTCCATCCCGTGCGTTTCCAATTGGTTTCCACAACCGAAGACAACGGCGTCCCAAAAGGCTATCGCCAACTGCTCATCAACAGCACCGAACAACTCTGGCTCACCGTCATGCCACCTCCGCCAGCAGCGCCCGCAGCGCCTGCTGTTCCGACGGTGAATTGACCTCCTCCCTTTTCCCCGAACTCAGAGCGGCCGCAAGCCGACGGAGCGAAATGGAAATCACACATTCACGACTCGCACTACGCGAGAATGTCTTTCACCACGTTTCCGTGAACATCGGTGAGCCGGTAGTCGCGCCCCCCGAAACGATACGTGAGCTTGGTGTGATCGATGCCGAGCAAGTGGAGGATCGTGGCATGGAAGTCATGCACGTGGACTTTGTTATCCACGACGGTCGATGCGAGTTCATCCGTCGCTCCGTACGTCATGCCGCCTTTCACGCCACCGCCGGCGAGCCAGGAACAAAATGAGGCGCTGTGGTGCCCTCGGCCCTTTGTGCCGTCCACGCCGGGAGTTCGCCCGAACTCGGTGGTCCACACGACGAGTGTGTCATCGAGCATTCCTCGCTGCTTTAAATCGCGAAGCAGCCCCGCGACAGGCTGGTCAATGTTCTTCGCGTGCTCGGCGTGTTCGGCCATATCGCCGTGCTGATCCCAATTCTTCGATGAAGTTCCGTCCACGAGTTCGACAAAGCGAACTCCGCGTTCGACGAGGCGCCGGGCGACCAAGCACTGCCAGCCGAATCCGTCCGTCTGCCCGCGCTTCACTCCGTAGAGCCCAAGCGTCTCGTCGCTCTCCTTTTCCACGGCAAAGACATCACGCGCCTCGGTCTGCATGTGAAACGCTGTCTCAAACGTCCGGATGCGCGCAGCGAGATTACTGTCCCCTCCCCGCTCTTCGAGATGTTTGCGATTCAGCGCTCCTGCAAGGCCAAGCTCGAGCGCCTGCAACCCGCCCGGCGAACGCGGGTCGAGATTGGCGACGGGCTCCTTCCCGGGAATGACGCGCACTCCCTGATGATACGCAGGCAGGAAGTCGTTGTTGAAAATCTGCGTCCCCGCGTAGGGCATCCCCGCCGAGAGCACGACGAACGATGGCAGATTCGAATTCACTGTTCCGAGCCCGTGACTCACCCAAGAGCCGATGCTCGGGCGGGAGAAAAAGAACGAGCCGCAGTGAATGCCGAGCGTCGCGTTGTAGTGTTCGTTGTCTTCGCCCTTCATCGAGCGAATCACGCACACGTCGTCCATTCGTTCGCGGAGGTGAGGAAACAGATCGCTGACCGGCGTGCCGCATTTCCCGCCGGGACGAAACTGCCACAGCGGCTTGAGCAGCACGCGTTGCTGGTTCGAGAGGCCGCCGCCAACACCCGTCTTTTTACCGTCCGCTTTGAACAGCTCGGGCTTCGGGTCGAACGTGTCCATCTGCGACACACCGCCGTTCGAAAAGATGAAAATCACGCGCTTCGCCTTGGCGGGAAAATGGCCCGCTTTCGGGGCGAGCGGATCATCCGCCGCAAGGAGTTGGGCGAGTAGCCCCGGCATGAGCAGTGAGCCGCCCACGAGCGAGCGGATGACTTCACGACGATGGAAGTGGTGCGGTTTCATAACTTAGTCGAGATAGACAAATTCGTTCAGGCGAAAGATGACGCGCGCCATTGCGCTCCATGCCGCAGATTCGATCTGCGCCGCAGGAGTTCCACTGTCGCGCAGTTGTTCCCGCGCACTGCGCAAGAACGCAGCCCCATTGGATTGCTCGTCCGCAGTCGGAGGGCGACCGAGCGCGAGTGGGTAAGCGCGTTTGATGTGCTCGATGTCGGTGCCGGTTTGCCCGATTATGCTTGCGGCAAAACGCCTCGCTTGCTCGTGGACGAGCGGATCATTGATGAGAAAGAGCGCTTGAAGCGGAGTGGTGCTCGTGAGTCGGGAAGGCGTGCTGGAGCTCGGGTCCGCGCCATCGAAAATGGCGAGGTAGGGGTGACGCTGGATGCGCTGTGTCATGAGGTAAACACTGCGGTGCTTTGAATCGTACACTGCCTTAAAAGGATTGTGCTGCGTGAATTTCCACTCGGACTGCGGAGGGAACGGGTGTGCGCCCGGAACTGTGAGATCGAGGGTGCCGCCGAGCGTGAGGAGCGTGTCGCGGATACTCTCGGCGTCGAGGCGGCGACGTGGAAAAAACGAGAGCAGGTCGTTAGTGGCGTCACGGGCAAGCGCTGCGGGTCCCCCGACGCTGGCGAGACGCCAGGTTCGTGACAGCAGGATGTCGCGATGGAGGGATTTGATGCTCCATCCTCCGGCGATGAAGCGCGCCGCCAGCCAATCGAGAAGCTCGGGATGTGTCGGCGCCCGACCCTGTTTGCCAAAATCATTCGGCGTCGGCACGAGCCCTTTCCCGAAATGTCCCGTCCAAATGCGGTTCACAATCACGCGGGCCGCGAGCGCGCGGCCATCATCGAGGATCCAGGATGCAAGGCGGAGTCGTCCGCTGGAGCGATCATCTGCGGCGAGCGCGCTGCCGCCGAAAACGGTGAGAAAACGACGGGGGACAACGTTTCCGGGCCTGGCAGGATCGCCTTTCATCTGCACCGCGGAGTCTCCGACTTGCTTCGCCTCGGCGACGGCATAAGCGAGCGCGAGCTTTGGCTTCTTTTTCGCATGCTCGGATGCTGCGGTTTTGGCAGCGGCGATTTCTCCCTCAAGCTTCTTCTTCTCATCATCCTTCTTCTTTTTCAGCTCTTCCTCCAATCGCTTCAGGTCTTTCCCCAAACGCTGCGACTCCTTGTCGTGCTCGGCGATGAGCTTGCTGGTGCTCTCGAGTTCCGCTGCCGGCACGAGTGGAACCAAGTCGCGCTGTTTCTGCTCCAGTTCGATACCAGGCCACGGGTAGCGCGTACTGCGAAAGATGCCGTAGAGCGCGTAGTAGTCGTCCTGCGTCAGCGGGTCGAATTTGTGGTCGTGGCACCGCGCACAGTTGATCGTGAGCCCGAGGAAAGCGCGACCGAGATTGTCGATCGTGTCCTCAATGGTGAGATGCTCCGGGTAGTCCACCACGCGCGAGCCGAACCGCCGTGCTCCCGCGAGGTAACCGGTCGCCACGAGCTGATCGTTCGTGCGCCCGGGAATCAGGTCACCGGCGAGTTGCTCCCGCACGAACTGATCATACGGGAGGTCGCGATTGAATGCCGCGATGACCCAATCTCGATACCGGTGGACTTGAGGAATCGGAAAATCTGAATTGTCGCCCGCTGTGTCGGCGTACCGGACCACGTCGAGCCACTGACGCCCCCAGCGTTCTCCGTAGCGTGGCGAGGCGAGGAGCTTATCCACGAGGTCTGCGTAGGCCCCGTTCGACGGTTCGGGCTTATACGCAGCCACAAATGCCTCCACGTCTTCCGGGCTCGGCGGAAGGCCGGTGAGATCGTAGCTCAGACGACGGATGATCGTGCGCGGGTTCGCGTCCGCAGCGGGGCTGATTCCGGCCGCTTCGATGCGCGAGAGGATGAACCGGTCGATGTCATTTGCAGGCCACGCTTTGTCTTTCACCACGGGCGGCTCGATTCGCGGAAGCGGTTTGAACGACCACCACTCGGCGGCCTTTCTCCAATCCACGGCATACTTCGCCTGCACCGCGGCAACTGTGTTTTCGACGCGTGGGTCCGGCGCCCCGAGCTTCACCCACTCGACCAACGCGGCAATTTGCTCCGGCGAAAGCTTCTTCTTTGGCGGCATCGCGAGGTCCACATCGGCGTGGCGAACGGCCTGAATGAGCAGGCTCCCCTCCGGATCGCCCGGCGCAATCAACGGACCGGAATCACCCCCTTTCACGACCGCCGCACGCGAATCGAGCAGCAGGCCTCCCTTGATCTTATCCGCCTTTGCGCTGTGGCACTCGTAGCAGTGCTCAACAAGCAGAGGTCGGATCTTCGACTCGAACATCGCCAGGTGTTCAGGCGAAGGCTCGGTGACAAAACCAGCGTGTGCCACCGTGGGAGCCGCCCCGTCGCCGGTCCAAAGTTCGATACCGGAAAGGTTCGCCGCGCCATGACTGGCGGCCCGCGCGCTCACGACGATCTTTCCGCCTGAACTCTCGCACTTCCAAGGGCCAAGCCGTTTCCACATTCCTGTAGTCCCGCTGTTGAACTCCCCAACCACGACCCGCCCATTCACAAGCAGTTGAAAGCGCTCGCTCTGGTTGTCCTCCCATACATAAAGGAAAACCTGATACGCGCCTTCGGGCACATCCCTCAGTGTGACATCCACGGTGTCGCCCCAACGGCTGCTCCGAATCATTTTCGCCCGCGCCGCATCCGTCGCGGGTCGCAGAGTCACGCCCTGATTCTCGAAAGTCTTCCCCTTCGCCTCGAAACTCTTTGAGCCCTCGCCTTCCCAGTCTCGCCCATCAATCTTCAGCGCCGGCCCATTGAGATTCACGCCGCGGAGAAACACCGCGTCCGCAGCAAGCCCGTATGTGCTGAGGGCGAGTATAGAGAGTAGTATCCGGAAAGATCTCATCAGTGGCCAAAGGATGCGGAACGGTGAGGAAACAGTCAACGGAGGAAGAGGGCGCGACGACCCAAAATCACTTGGTTTTTCCACCGCTCGCAGTCACTTCCGGAGGGTAAGCAGTCAGGCCAAAGCGGACCTCGATATCCGCAGTCGGGCCGAGCGTTTTCAGTCCCAGGGTCTTTGATTTCATCGTAAGGTTTCTATGCGAGGAGCTCCGTCACCAACCCGCTTTGATCAATATCCCGCAGCCCGGTGTCGGGGACGCCGAACTTGTCGCGGGGTTTGCCGGCGGCTTGAAGAAGCGTCAGGTAGAGGTTCGATAGCGTGCGGTGCTTTTTCTGGCCGTACGACGGGAGTTGCACGAATCGGCCGCCGGGCTTCAGCTTCTCGCGCACTCCGCCGAGCAACACGACGGGCCACTCGCGGAGGCTCGGGTGATGCGCCTCTCCGCTGTCGCTCAGGTAAACGATGAGCGTGTTATCGAGCATCGTGCCGTCGCCTTCCGGAATGCTCTGCAAGCGTGAGGCGAGCGCGGCGATCAGCTTGCAGTGATACTGTCGCACCTTCACGAAACAGTCCGCCGATGTCAGTCCGTCCACTCCTTTGCCGTGGCCGATTTCATGCCCGTCGATGGGGATGCCGAGATCCGGCCACGCGATGTATTGCTGCCCGCCGCCGCCGCTGGTGAGCGTGAGCACATTCGTCAGCCCGGCGATGAGCGCGGCCGCTCCGAGCTCGAACTGCGCCTGGAGCCGGTTCACCTCGGTGGGCCGGGCAAACTGAGCGTCGAGCTTCGGCAATGCCCCGATCATCGCCGGCTTGATTGCATCGATTTTTCCCTGCCTCAAATACAGCGATTCGAATGAGCCGAGATAGTCATCGAGCTTTGCGCGCTCCTCGCCGGCAAGCGAAGTCCGGGCACGCTTCACGTCGTCGCGCATGAAATCGAGGAGGTTCGTCCGGCGGTCGAAAGCCGCGCGATTCTCTCCGCCAACCACGCTGCCAAACAATCCGCGAAACGCCTGCTCCGGGTCACACTGGATCGGCATCGCCTTGCCCGCGCCCGATGCGGAGATTTGGTAATTCAGTGTCTGATCGGCCTTCTTCAAAATCCCCAGCCCCACGTTCTGCACGATGGAAGGAAGCGCTTCACCCAGCGCGCAATCGATCGTCTGCGCCATCGGCCCCTGACTCCCCGGATAGCACCCCAGCGCTCCGTGATTCGTCGAATGCCCGCCGGTCCCGCCCTCCGAGCTTCGCCCCGACAGCCCGCGCAAAAGCGTGAGCCGATCCGAGAACGGCGCGAGGTCCGCAATCGCCGCAGGCAATTCCCGTCCCGCAAGCGCCGCTTCGATAGCCGCATCATTTCCCGGCAGTTCCTTGTCCTTCCTTACCCCCAGCCCGGTCGGGATGATGTGATTCGGGTCAATCCCATTACTCTGCACCACAAACACAAACCGCTGCCGCGCCGGAGCTCCCGCCGCCTGCACAGTGAGTTGCGCGAGCACCGGCCCGAGCAGCGATGCGCCGGCACTGAGCGTGAGTCCCTTGATTGCAGAACGACGAGTCATGAGAGGTTTCATCGCCCCCATTATACCGGGAACGCTCGGGCGGAACAGAAATAATCGAGAGGTTCGGCGACCTCGTTCGTTCAGCGTACTGCGGATTGCCCATTCCTTGCCGCTTTGCCTTGAGTCCAAAAAGGCCGGGGGGTACACCAATCCGCGACGCGCAGAAAGCCGACGCCGGCTTTGCCTTGAGTCCAAAAAGGCCGGGGGGTACACTCTGCGGTCGCGCGCGCCTGCTCGTCCTGCGCTTTGCCTTGAGTCCAAAAAGGCCGGGGGGTACACTGCGCGTAACTTTTTCCCACGTCGTTTGCGGCTTTGCCTTGAGTCCAAAAAGGCCGGGGGGTACACGACCCCTACAAAGGCGTGAGCGGCCAGCACGCTTTGCCTTGAGTCCAAAAAGGCCGGGGGGTACACTTGCCGCCATGCGTAGCGCAAGCGTCGGCAGCTTTGCCTTGAGTCCAAAAAGGCCGGGGGGTACACCTTCTGGGTTCCGGGGTAAAGTCGGTAGTTGCTTTGCCTTGAGTCCAAAAAGGCCGGGGGGTACACCCTGATGCCGATTCTGCCGATGGATGACTGGCTTTGCCTTGAGTCCAAAAAGGCCGGGGGGTACACCTGCGCGTCCACGCGACAGTCACCGGCTGAGCTTTGCCTTGAGTCCAAAAAGGCCGGGGGGTACACCTTCATGGCCCGCCGGAAAGGAGCGCTATGCTTTGCCTTGAGTCCAAAAAGGCCGGGGGGTACACAGATCATTCTCAACGATGCTGTGTGGCTGTGCTTTGC
>JAYUSJ010000395.1:0-31998 GCA_043755735.1 Verrucomicrobiaceae bacterium
GGCGTGGGCGGAGCGTTTGCAATCACGGTGGCGGACAACACCAGTTCGGCAACGATCGGCAGCGGAGCGCTGCTGGACATCACCGGCAGTTTGAGCGCCACGGCAACGCATCACGGCGACAGCGCAACGACGGCGGACGGCACGGCGCTCGGCGCGGATGCAGCGATCGGCGCGGCCATCGCGCTCGCGTTCGTGGACGACAGCGCCATCGCAACAACGTCGCGGAACATCACAGCGGACAAGTCGGTGACATTCGCCGCGCACGGCGACGGAGCAAGCGTGGTCAATGCGAAGGCGAGTTCGGAAGGTGCGGACAAGAACAAGGAATCCGCGAAGGGCAACTCGACTGCTGACGATCAGAAAGCCAAGCAGACGAATCTCGCTAATGCGAAGTCAGGGAAGAGCGACTCGTCTCCAAAGAACGCAACTACTGAAGGTGGAGGCGGCGGTGCGGTCAGTGTCGCTGCGGCGATTGCTCTGAATGTTTCGTCTTCCACCGCGATTGCGTCCATTGACGATGGGGTGATGGTTACTGCGGGTGACGGCGTGGGAAGAGGCTCGGTGAGCCTGCTGGCATCCAATAACATGGATGCTACGGCCAAGGCAGATGGATCCGCCAAGACGAACAGTGGCGGCACAGGAATTGGCGTTGCCGTGTCTATCAATGTTGCTGACATGCGCAACGAGGCTTCGATCGGGGCTGGCGCGACTGTGACCGCCGATGGTTTGACGATGGCGGCCGACATGAAGAATGTAGGAGGGGACACGACCCATCGGTTTGGTGCGGAATCAACTTCCGGCGCAAGCGGCGGTGATATTGGGGTGGCCGGCTCATTTGCACTTAACGTCGCAGAGACCGAGACTCTTGCTGCGATCGGGTTGGTTCATCGAGGTGCTCCGTCGGCTGCGGCTACTGTCACTCTGAGTGGTGGCGACGTCAACGTGACGGCTGGGAATACGACGGAGAATATTGTCGCAGCGAAGTCGAAAGCGCAGGGCGGTGACGTCGGTGTCGGTGCTGCGATTGCGATCAATGTCGCCATGAATCACACCTTTGCGGGCGCTGAGAATGGCGAGCGGATCATTGGTAATACCGGCGGCTTCAACGTTGCGGCAGTTTCGACCGATACTGTGACGACGACAGCGGAAGCTGGTGCGGCGGGAGACACGAGTGTTGGCGGCGCCATCGCCATTGCTTATGTGGAAAATTCGACGGAAGCACGAATCGGGACAGGAGATTCGGGAACGAGTCTTGACGATGCGGCGGTCACGCTCGCGGGAAATCTTGGAGCGCAGGCGACGCACACCGGAACCATCCACACGATGTCGGACGGCGAGGCTGCCGGCGGCGATGTCGGCGTTGGCGTATCGTTGTCGCTCAATATCGCGACCGTTGATACTACTTCGTTTATTGGTCGCAGTTTTACCGGTGCAAATGATGTCACCGCGGCAGCGACATCCCGGCTGGACACGAAGGCGGAATCGAAGGCGAGTGCAAAAGGTGCGGACTCGGGTTCGAGCGATTCCGACACTGAGACATCCAACCGAACCTCTGCTGCACAGAACCAGAGCGGTGGTACGGCAGCGCCCGCCCAGACGAAATCGACAAGCCTGGGTACGGCTGACAGCAATAGCACTTCGCAGTCGGACAAGAGCAGTCAGGGCGGCACCAGTGTCGCTGCGACCGTTGCGGTGAACTATCTCGACGCATCGAATACCGCGACCATTGCGGATAATGTTCTGATTGCCTCAACCGGCGACCTCAAGGTGGAGGCGAGTGCACACATCGATGGCGTTGCAAAGGGGATAGCGACTTCCACCAACACGAGTTCTGATACCGGAGTTGCTGCGGCGGTGGGCTTGAACATTGTGTTGATGGATAATTTTGCGGCGGTCGGCTCGAATGCCGATTTGACGGCGGGTAGTATCGCGGTTCGAGCGATCACCCCCGTGGGTGAAAAAGATACGTTCCAGGCTCGCGCGCTTTCCGGGGCTGCATCGAAGGGGACTGCCATTGGCGGGTCCGTTTCCGTAAATTACCTCGACCTTGATACGCGTGCGACCGTCGGAAACAACGCATCTCTCGACGCGACCGCCGGTGGCATTGATGTTGCCGCGACGAGTCTGATTGAAATGCAGAGCATCGCGGGAGGCGCGGCGCTTAGCCTCAGCAGCAAGACCGGACTTGGAGTCGCGGTCGCCATTAATATCGTCAACGATTTGAACACGAAGGCTGAGATCGGCACGGGAGTGGATGCTCATGCGACGGGCGCGATTGGTGTGACTGCGCACGCGGAATTACTGCCGGTGACAGAAAATCTTCCACTCATCGGATCGATCGGCGTGACGAGCTTTGCGGCTGGTATCGCGGGAAGTTCCAGCGGAAGCGCGATTGGCGGTTCTTCGAGCATCAACGTCATTACCTCGATGGAGACCCACGCCACAGTGGGGAATGACGCGGAACTTCACGCCGGTGGTAATGTCTCGGTGGAGGCGACTGATCTTCTGACGATCTTCAGTGGTGCCGGCGGTGTTGGGCTTTCCGCGAGCGGAAATGCTGGCGTTGGCATCGGCCTCGATGTTCAGGTCATCACGCGCCACACGGGGGCCTTCGTTGGCAGTGGAGCCGTTCTGGATTCGACGAACGGCAACATCTTGGTCAATGCGGATTCGCACGACGATATCACGTCGATCGCGGTTACGTTCGGGGCCAGCGCAAGTGGATCGACGGGAGTCGCCGCGTCGATCGGGGTGCTCGTTCTTACGACTGACACGAAGGCAACCGTGGCCGACGGAACCAGCGGAAATCGCACGCGTCTCGACGCTGGTGGCGATGTAACTGTGAGGGCGGAGGGTGATGCAGATGTCTTCATGCTTGCAGGCGGTCTGGCTTACGGAAACAGCGCAGGAATCGGAATTGCGAGCACCGTGTTTGTGCATACCGATAATGTCATTGCTTCCGTTGGAAATAACGGCGGCGTGACGACTGGCGGACCGAGCGGTCTCAACGTCGAGGCGACCTCGTATGAGGATGTTCTGTTTATCGCGGCGGCCGGCGGCCTCACGGGCGGCAGCATCGGCATCGGTGGTTCGGTGGTCGTTTCGGTGATGAATGAGACGACCAAGGCGACGGTCGGAGCTTCCACGCAGGTGACTGCGGCTAACGTCGGATCGAACGCGCCGGGCGCTCATGTTTTTGCCGACAGCAATACCGATATCCTCTCGGTTGCGGGAGCCCTCGGTGCGTCCGGCGGCGGAGTTGGGATTGGCGCGGGCGTCAATGTTCACACGCTCACCAAAACGACCGATGCGCATATTGATTCGAGTTCCAACGTTCAGGCGGAAGGCAATGTGACGGTCGAGGCCGTCAGCGACGAGGTGCTGAAGACATTCTCGCTCGCTGCGGGAGCGGGCAGCACAATCGGCGTCGGCATTTCGGCGGACGTCTATGTCTTTGACCTTACGACCCGAGCCTATGTTGGCGACAACGCCACAGTGCGCACGGAGGGCAGTGTGCTTGTGCAGGCGCGTGACGAGACCGCAGTCGATCTGATCGTCGGCGGTGCCTCAATTGGCGGAACCGGGGGAGTGAGCGCGGCGGTGGGCGTTGCGGTGATTGATAAGGTCGTCGATGCCTACATCGGCGAGGACGCAAGCGTCACCGGTGAAGGGCATGATACCGTTAGCGCGCGAACCGGAAAATTCCTGCGCGGCGTGGGCAGCACGAAGAGTGGCGTCTCAGAAGGGGACCTGTCGCTCTCCGGCGGTGCGAAGCCGACGGCTTCCGGACTTGAGGTCGGAACTCCGGCAGGCGTGGGTGTCACCGACAAGGATGCAGACAACGACGGCGCTGACGATATTCAGAACGACCCCGGTCTTTCTGCCGAGCAGACTTCGCAGGCCGCGGTGAACGCGAGCTTCCGCGGTGTGGCGGTTTCAGCTTCTTCGAAAGATGACGTGGAATCATTTGCCTTCAGTCTCGCGGCAGGCGGCACATTCGGCGTCGGCGTGGCTGCTGCGGTCAACGTGCTGGATGTCGATACGACGGCGACTGTCGGGCAGGGAGCGCAGATTAATCAGAACGTGACCGGCTCGGCTGATCCGAACCAGTCACTCCTGGTTGCCGCAGCAAGCGATTTCAACCATGTGGGCGTAGGCGTCGGCGGGGCGGTCGGTGGAACAGCCGGTGTTGCTCCAGGCGTCAATGTTTCGGTCGTTGAGATCACGACGAAGGCGCAACTCGGCGCGAACGCGGTGGTTGATGTTCGTGACGACGTCGCGGTGGTGGCTACATCCAACGAAAGATTCCTAGTCATCGCAGCGGGTATCGCGGCGGGCGGCACGTTTGCGCTCGGCGGAGGTGTCAGCGTAATCACGGTGAACGATCAGACGCTGGCGTCGATCGGCGATGGAGCAAATGTGGAGGCGGGTGGCGATGTCGCCGTCCTGGCCGATGATGGCAGTAAGGTGACCATCATTACCGGAGGCGTCGGCCTCGGGATTAGCGCTGCGGGCATCGGAGCATCGGTCGGAGTCGGCATTTTCACGAAGAAGACCGACGCACTCATTGGAGTGGGCGCAAGCATTGACGCAAAGGGCACGGGCATTGGCTACGACAATATCTTGAACGGAAACGTCGGCGGCGACAGCAGTTTCTCCCGCAGTCATGCGCACGGCGTGATTGTGCAAGCGGACAGCACGGA
This sequence comes from Verrucomicrobiaceae bacterium, assembly GCA_043755735.1. GTDB lineage: Bacteria > Verrucomicrobiota > Verrucomicrobiia > Chthoniobacterales > Chthoniobacteraceae > SXWH01. The sequence goes on from JAYUSJ010000395.1 coordinate 4,704, forward strand.
ATCCTTCACCAACATTTCCTTCGCAGGCGGAGTCGGCCTTTACGCAGGAATCGCAGGTGCAATCGGCGTAAACGTGATCGACAGCGACACGACGGCGCAGATTGGCGCGGATGCACAGATTAACCAACGCAGCGGAAACTTTGAGGTCGGCGCGAATGGAGTCGGGGGAGAGCAGGGCGTTTGGGTCGGCGCATCGAACCGTGTCTCGTTGTTTCAGTTTACGCTGGGTGCAGCCGGCGGCTTCGTAGGTCTCGCCGGGTCGGTTTCGATCGGTCGCATCGTGAATGACGTGAATGCGTCAATCGGCGACGGCGCAGATGTGCGGGCGCAGAGTGCCGTCGAGGTCAACGCGCTTTCCGATAAATCGCTCGATGGATACACGCTTTCGGGCGCTGGCGGGGTCGTGGGCCTCGGCGCTTCGATTTCGGTTTACTCGCTCGGAAGCACCTTTGATCCGAACTACAAAGACAAGGACGGAAATACGGACAATGCGATCGAGGGAAATGGCTCGGGCGGCGGCGAGAATAGAGCCGATTCCGAAGCCAACAAGCAGTCCAACAATACTTCGAATCAAGTCGGCGGCAGCATGAGCTCCATGCAGGGCCAGAATACGGATTCGAACCCCAACACCAAGGATTCCCGTGCAAGCGCGGGCCTCGGTCAGGCGAAAGCCAAGCTGTCGGGCGGCCAGTCGGTGACCTCTTCGAAGCTCGGGCTTTTGACATCGGCGGCTGCGACACCCGGTGTCATAGCTGAGGTCAAGGTCGGCGGCTCCATCGTCACCGCGGGCAGCGTTGGCGTTTCTGCGCACGAGAACATCGACGCGAACATGCTTTCGGGTCAAATCGCGGTGGGCGTTGTCGGGGCCGGTGCGTCTGTCTCGATCCTGAATCTTTCTTCGAATGTGCGTGCCAAGCTCGGTGGTGCGGTAACGGCGGGTGGTGCCGTCAATGTAACGGCCAACGGCAAGCGAACTGCCGACATGCTGACTATTGGTCTTCAAGTCGGGTTTGTCGGACTTGGTGCGGCCGTATCGATTCTGAACGACAAGTCGATCCAAGGCGCCGAAGTTCTCGGCGGCGCATCAATCGATGACGCTTCTTCGATCCTCGTCAAGGCGACCAATGTGCAGAATCTGAAGGCGAATACTTACACGCTCCAAGGTGGCGTGGTGGCGCTGGGTGTGAACTTCACCCGAATGAGCGCTGATGACGGTGATGCCGGCACGCTCGACACTTTCGCGACCATTGCCAGCAACGCGGACATCGGCAAAACGCTATCGGTCGGCACAGTGACCGTTGCGGCTGATTCAACGATCGACGCATACTCAAGGACCGTGGGCGTGGCGATTGGTCTCGTAGCGGGCGGGTTCAACTTCAGCTACGTGGATGTGACTCCGCGAGTGCAAGCCTCGATCGGCAATGATGTCGAGATGAACTCGACAGGCCTTGTCTCAGTGCGCGCGACCACGAACCACGACGCGAATTCGAGACTGATCGGCGCGAGCGTCGGTCTGCTCGGCGTAGGCGTCAGCCTTGCAACCGCAACCGTCGGTACAAACGTCACTGCCTCGATTGGCAGCGGATTTGAAGCTTCACTGGGTGGATTGGACATGCTGGCTACCCACAACTGGGGAACCTCGACCCGCGGAGCCCATGCTTACACGGTCGCGGCCGGCGGAGGTATCGTCAGTGGACAGGGAGCGGTTCCGATCGCTGACGCGAAGGCCAATGTCTCGGCGACGGTCGGATCAGGCGGACACATCAGCGCAAACTCGGGCAACATCAGCGTGAATGCAAAACTGCGGAACTTTGCCGAGGCTGATGCGCTCGCGATTTCGATCGGCATCGCGGGCATCGGCGCCAGCATAGCCTTTGCGACCGCCAATGGCTCGGTGACTGCCGACGTCGATGGCAACATCACCGGCGGCAATAATCTTGAAGTGAAAGCGATGGCCGACAACAAGGCCCGCGCGCAGGCAGATGCGGCCACGGGCGGATTGATCGCGGCCACCACCCCGATCGCTTCGGCTGTTGCTTCGCCAAACCTGACCGCCCGTCTCGATGGCGGTGCGAACGTCCAGGGGGCGCTGGTGGTGGAGGCGAATTCCCAAGGCGAGGCCAGATCGGAGACCGTCGCGATTACACTGGGCCTTGCTGGAATCGGCTCGATGACCGCTGAATCAAAAGTTTCGCCGACGCTGGTTTCTGCCATCGGTGGTGGTAGCGTTGCTGCCGGCAGCGTTGCTGTGCGAAGCCTGCACAACTTCGCCACCACGAAGCAGGCAGAGGCCAGGGTGAAGGCGGCGGGCGGGGCGGCGATTGGCATCCAATTGAACGACGCAAAAGCCACCGCGAACGCGAACCTCGACAGTTACATCGCGGGAGACACGAGGGTCACAGCACCGAGTGGCGTCACCATCAGCGCCACGGGGCAGAACAAAGCCACTGCGCGCACCGATGGTCTGAATATCGGAATTTTGGTCGCAGTGGGAGTCACTTATGCCACTGCCGAAGCGAATGGTACCGCTCGGGCGGGAATCCGCGATTCAGCTTCGTTGCCGGCTAACAGAGCCTACACGATCGGCGGACTGAGCATCGACGCGACCTCGCAAGATACCGCGAGCGCGACGGTCATCACCGCCGGCGGCGGAATTGTCTCCGTGGCCGACAACGACGCTGTGGCCAGGGCCAACCCGACCGTAGAGGCTTACATCGGTGCCAACACGACCATTAACTCCACGGGTAACATCTCGGTTCAGGCCGTGGGTCGTCCGGAGGCAGACGGCAAGACCTCGGGAACGAGCATCGGTGCGGTTGATGTCGGAGCGTCGCTATCTTCGGTGACTGTAAATCCGACGGTTTCGGCTTCGATTAAATCGGCGTCGGTGATCGATACGACCGGCAGCCTGACGGTGAAAGCCGAAGCGCGTCCTCAGTCCAATGACACTCCCAACTTCCAGATCATTTCCGCCAGCCAGACTGCGGACACGATCACGGTCAGCAATCATGGGCTCGAGACTGGCGATGTTGTGGAATACGCTGCGGGAGGGAATCCAATTTCCGGACTTTCCGGAACGGTAAGCGAGATTCGCGAGAACGACGATGGCTCGACCACAACGGTTCAACTGAATCGCACCTATGGAGTGATCCAGATCGATGCAAACACCGTCGCGTTCGGCAACGAATTTGCGGGCGGAGCGATCGACGGTGAAACCGAAGTCATCGCGTTCAATCAGGAGCACAATTTTGTTTCAGGCGACAAGGTGAACTATTACCGCGCGCCGGGCGCGACGAGTGATCCGGCCGGTTTGACCTCGGGGGGAAGTTACTTCGTGCTCGTGGTCGATGATCGTCGGATCAAGCTTGTCGATTCGTTCGACAAGGCGATCAACCCGCAGAACTATCTCAAATCGTTCGTCCCGACCAACGTCGTCACAAACACCATCACGCTGCCGAACGTCACCGGACTGGCCGTCGGCGATGCGTTGACATACGACGCGCCGGACGCCCTTTCGTTCTCGACGCGCCAGGTCGATGTGGTGGTAGGCCTCGACTCAGAAGGTCACATCCGCGTCGTTGATCCGAGCTTCAATTTCTCATCGCCGGGTTCCGACAATATTCGGTTCGGGCAATTCACCGGTGCGTCCGAGGGCAATCCTCTCAACCATGGCTTCGCAAACGGCGAACTAGTTTACTACTTCGTCAGCGGCGAAGGCACGCTGACGCCCATCGGCGGTCTCCAGGACGGGCGGACCTACCGCGCTGTGACCACGTCCGATTCGTCGAATCTCCAGCTCAAGCGCAACGACGTGCTCGATAACGTGAACGTGCGCTACGTGCGCTCCGCTGCTGGCGACCAAATCATCCTGCTCAGCGGGACATGGGCACAGTTCGGTTTCGCGGTTGGCGACCCAATCACAGTGGGGGATTCCGACGGCAATAATGGCAGCGGCTTCACTGTTGCGGCGATTGCGGGTAACACTCTCACCCTCGGCCAGTCGAATACGTTGAAGGCGACGCGGGTAATCAATAATTTCACGTTCGGAGACAACGGATCGGGCAACCGCACCATCACCCGGACAGACGGGCGGAACTGGAGCACCGACGGCTTTGCGGCAGGCACGCAGATCACAGTGAGTGACACGGCCTTCAACGGCACATTCACCATTGCGAGTGTTTCAGGCACGGTGATCACACTCACCGGCGGCGGGGTGGCGACTGTCAGCGACTTCGGAACGATCGACCGCGCTGCTGACAATGCGGATTTCGATTCGCCGATTATCGTGCTCACGCCGAACTACAATGATTCGACGACGCATAACCTGATTAAGCAGGCTGACCGGCCAATCGGCGGGCTTGAGGATGGCACGACCTACTATGTTCGCTCCATTGCGGGTAATAACGTCACTCTGAAAAATGCTGCCGGAGCCCAGATTATTCTGACGCCTACAGCGGCTGCCGGACCTTTCGCAGCCCACAAGATCGGAAAACTTTCCGTCGATCTCTCGGCAGGCTCCGCGTCTGAACGGTATCAGTTGCGCATTGATATCACGGGCTCGACGGTCATCGGGACGCAGACCCTGCTGGCACCGGGCGGCGTTTCGCTCGCGGTCATCGCACCGCAGGCTGGCGACGGAGTTTCCTCGACCTTTGCCAAGGGCGTCAGCGGCTCTTTGCTTGGAGTCAGCAAACACACTGCCAGCATTACGATGAATCCGACGGTTCGCGCGGATATCTCAGCAGGACAGATTCTCGCGGGCGGAGACGTCAACATTCTCACAAACGCAAGCACGTCGGCGAATGGATACGGCGATAACGGCGCCGGCGCGCTCATTGCCATTGGCGACGCACGGGTTTTCTCGAACCAGCGGCTCACTAGCATCGCTTCGGTCGGCTCGGGCACGATCATCAATGCGGGCAATAACTTGCTCATCAACTCCGAATCCGATGGTAACGCGGCGCTGGTGAGCAAGGCATCGACAGGCGGTGCCATTGGCTTGGCGGAGGCCACCACGACTTCCGACATGGATTTCGAAACCAAGTCCACCGTAGGTGCCAACGCTGTGATCCTCGCGGGCGATCTCGCGCGGATCCATGCGACGAGCAGGGTCGCGGGAAGCGCCGAGGCGAGGGCCAGCGGCGTCGGCCTCGGCGGAGACGGCACAGCGACGGCACGATTCACTTCCGACAGTTCCCAATCAGAAGTCCGGGTCGGCAGCGGTGCCAGCATCGAGGCCAACCGCGCGTCGCTGGAAGCCAACGTGCAGAATTCGGACATTTCAACCAACAGCGACGGACGCGGCGGCGGGGTTTACAGCGAGGGTGAGGCGGACAGTCGTTCGACGCTTGCCGCGACGACCAAGGTTGCTATCGAGGCAAATGCCAAGGTGACCGGATGGGAAGGCGTGGATCTCGTCGCCGTCAACCGCGACAACACAATCAAGACCGACGCTTACTCGCGCACGACCGGCCTGTTTGGTCACGTCGATTCCGAGGCCTACTCCACCGCGACTCTGGATGCCAAAGTTGACGGCGCGGCGGCCGCGCTTGTGACGGCCGGGCCCCGTGATCCAGCGGACATCGTCCTTTCTCAATACGACTATGCGCAAGAACCCGCCGGCTCTGCGGAGCATCTGGCCTTCTTCGCACTGGCTACAAATTCCAACATCAACACGCCGAACAGCGCCCGCCACACGAAGCGCTCGCTCGCTCTCGGCGGTTCAGACGATAATGAGTTCCGCAACATCACCGACGGAATCGCATTCTCCAGCGATGTGCTGATCTTGTCTGGTCGGTCACCTGAAATGGTGGTGAAGAAGATCACATTTGGTGCGACCGCCGAGATCGAGGAATCGATCAACGTGACGGTGAATGATACCGCAGGCGGCGGGGGATCGAGCGAGGTGAAAGGGGACACAATTCAGAGCGACAAGATCATCCTTAATAACATCACCAATCCCGGTCCGGGCGACGTGGCTTTCGTGTCGTCAAATATTTCGGGGTCAACCGGCACATGGACGTTCCGCGAGACGCTTCAGCGGGTCGAAATCCTGAACAAGTCGGACAAGACGATTCAGGTCAACGACATCCACGTCACCTCAAATAGGCAGCCATTGGTAACCCTCAACCCGTTCGCGGGCGGCAGCCCGGCCAACCGCTCGCTCACGTTCGCGATTAAGCCCGACTTCGCACCGACGCTCATCGAGATCACGAACACCGGGCTTGGCGACATCGAGTTGAACGGCCTCATCGACAACCCGATTGGAATCACCTCGATCATCAATACCCAGGGGTCGGTCACATCTTCCGATTTCCGCACCGAAACGGGACAGATTGTGCGCAGCCAAACGCTGAACATCGATGCGAAGATGAATGTCGGCTCGGACAGGAACCGGGTTGCGACCGATATCGTTTATTCAGACGGTGGACCGAAAGGCCTTGAATTCCGCACCGCTCAGGTCGGTGCGTTGTCGGACCGCATTTTCGTGGGCTTTGGTGCCCAGTTTTACACCGGCCAGCTCGTGCGGTATGACGCGGCGTCGAGCGTGATTGGTGGCCTTACGGACCTCGGCTACTACTATGTCAACATGTCCGACGACCGTCTGTCGCTCACGCTTTCCCAGACGAGGGGCGGAGCGCCGGTCGATCTCTCGACCTTGGGTGGACTGTCGGACACTCACACGCTCACAAGCGCCGACCGGTACACGGTTTCGGCGGGCGATGATGCGTTCCTAGATATACAGGCGCTGGTCCGACAGGACATCGCGGGTGGCCATGTTGTGAACGTTGACCGCGTCTCTGCGGGCGACGATGTGGATGTGCTCCTCCGTCCGAGCCTTCTGCAAACCGGCACCGGAGTCTGGAGCGGTGTCCGTGTGAAATACACCAATAACCAGAACAACGTCTTCTTCACGAACTTCGACTCTCCGCTGGGCCAGACTTCGCCAAGCCTCGGTCGTGCGTTTTTTGCCACGGGCGCGACTGAACTCGCGACCACTTTTGACTTCAGCAGCATCAGTCCTGCGACCGGCATGCGCGACCTCGCGGGCTTGGTATCGGGTATCGATACGCCAACCGGCGACATCAAGGTGGAGGCCGTAAATAGCAACCCGGCCGCAACGACAATCATCGTGACCGGCATCACCGACCTGGCCGGCGCGGCTGACAACAATCACATTGATGTCCTCACGAACGGCTTGATCAACCTGACCGAAAGGAACGACGCGATGCGCGTCGGATCGATCATTTCCACAGGAGGTGCCGTCACGCTCACGGTGCCCGATACTAGCACGGCGGGGCAGGACTTGATCCTGATCGAAGGCGGCAGGATCGAATCGCCTGGTGCCATTTTGCTTCAGGCCGGCGACGACGTGGACATCAAAGTCACGAGCCGCATTCAGGGGGCGACGGTCCAGATCTTCGGAGACTTCGGAGATGCAGATCCGGGAGTGGGCTCGCTTATCGAAGTTTACGGTCAGATTTACGGAAATCTGGTCGAGATTTTCGGCAACGGCGACAATGACACCGTGCTGCTGACCAATGTGACGACGGGCACGCCTACTGTTGTGCGGACGTTTGCGGGCCAGGATACGGTGAACATCTGGACGATGGACGGACCGACGACCGTCCTCGGCGGCTTGGGCGCGGATACTGTCAACGTGGGTAGCACGGCAGGCTTGCCGGGCGCTCCTGCGGGAACGGTCAACGGCATCCAGGCAGCGCTGACGATCTTCGGCGAAGACGGAGATGATACGATCAACGTCGATGACCGCGCGGACACGGCGGACAACGTCGGAATCCTGACGCAGACTAATCTTTCAGGGCTCGGGATGGGGCCTTCGGGAATCAATTATTTCACGACTGAATTCTTAAACATCGACACTGGTTCAGGCGACGATTTGTTCAACGTTCGCGGGACGCTGGCGGTGACGAACATCCGGACGCATGACGGTGACGACAACATCTACGTTTCGTCGTTGGCCAATGTTTCGACGCGCACTGCGCTTCCTGATTTCCTCCGGGGGAACCTGAATGAAATCGCGGGAGCTTTGAACATCGATGCCGGGCGGGACAAGAATCTCCTTATGGTCAGCGACGAGTCGGCAACGGTCGGCGATGGAACTGCGCTGAACCCTGCGCTCATCACCAACTCGCTCATTCACGGGCTGGCACCGGCCGATATCCAATATCAGGCGAGCATTGCTGATGGTAATTTCACCGGCGGCATAACCATCTGGAGCGGGTCAGGCGATGACTTTATCAATGTAACCAGTGCGCACCTGCGCAACTACGATCCGACACTTTGGACGATCACTACGCTGAACACCGGTGCCGGTAACGACACGGTATCCGCGAGCCTGGACGCGCTCACAGACGGAACGTTTGTTATCAATACTCAGGACGGCAACGACTCGATCAATGCCGCTTCGTCCACGCTGGCGCTGGTGCTCTTCGGTGGCGACGGGCAAGACAACATCACAGGCGGTAGCGCTGATGATATGATCTTCGGCGATCTCGGGCGGGTGCATTTCCTGAATGCCGGCGGCCAGATCGTGACGGTCATGGGCGGTGGCGGACCGGGGGACAAAACCGACGGAATATTGCGGCCTGCCAACTCGATGTTCTCTGTCGAGCCGGCCATCGGCGGCAACGACACCATCTTCGGCGAAAGCGGCGAGGACATTATATTTGGCGGCGCGGGCGGTGACGAGCTGCACGGCGGTGCCGGGCATGATATTCTTCTGGGCGATCACGGTCTGTGGGATTCCTCACTGCCTGAGAATCAACCGTTCACTTCGATCTTCACGGGCGAACTGGACCGGGGCGGCGACGACACGATTTTCGGCGACGCAGGTGATGATTTCATCCTCGGACAGCAAGGAAATGACACGATCTTCGGCGGCAGCGGTCAGGACGACATCACCGGCGGGCACAATGTGCTCTTCGGCGCGGATGGCGATGACACCGTGGACGGTGGCGATGACCAGGACGTGGTCCTCGGTGATAACGGTCTGTTGCTCCGCACCGTGCTGCCTTCCGGCGGATGGCTGGAATATCCCGCCCCGAACGGTGTGATTCGGCAGGTCGTGCGATTCGATGACATCGATCGCATCGAAGGCGACGATTCGTTGTCCGGTGGAGAGGACGACGACATCCTCCTCGGCCAGCGCGGAAACGACACGCTCTCCGGTGACGGTGGTCAGGATGAACTCGTAGGTCACCTCGGAGACGATACACTCTTTGGTGGTGCGGGCCGGGACATCCTGCTCGGCGACGTCGGCACGATTGTGCGCACGTTCAACAGCGACGGCAGCATCCGCCTCAATAGCGACGGTTCGTGGCACAAGGACATTCTTCTTGAGGATGTCGGTATCGTGACGGGTACGCTGAATATTGATCACTCTCCAGCCTCGGGCCTCGCGGGACTCATCGCAGCGCAACTCCTGAGTGCGGACCTGATGATTGCGACCGGCGCGTTCAATGCGGATGGCAGCAAGCATCTCATGCCCGGCAATGGGGCATGGAACACCGGCCTCATCTTTGTGGATCTCCTCGCCGCAAATAATGACACACTCGACGGTGGCGATGACGACGACGTTCTCATCGGTCAGCGTGGCGACGATTCGCTCGCTGGTGGTCGTGGTAATGACCTGCTCATTGCGGACAATGCGTCGAACACATTGCCGTTTGAGACCGACACGCCGAGCATTCTCGCCGGCATCCGCCTGCTTGAAATCGCCGGTGGAGCGGGAGTTGATTTCACGTTGCCCGATGGCGGCAATGTCATTGCGACGATGGGGACGATTTATCCGCAGGAGTTCGGCTTCAGCGCGCCGGATTATCCGTTGACGGGAGATCCCGTGCCGACGCTCCGTCATCTTGTTTCGCAAAACATCCCGCGCACTGATGGCACGACGCTCACACCGTACGTCACGTTTGTCCCGAATGTCCTGAACACCGATGCACTGCCCGGTAATGATTCGATCAATGGCGGCGAGGGTGACGACCTCATCTTCGGCGACAACGCGCAGTTCCTCTCGCCGATCGTCACAGGTCTCGATGCGGTGGATACCGCGATGCGGCAGACGACGCGCGAGCTGTATGGTGTAACGCGAATCCTGCACTACATCGGGCTCGATCTCGATCAGTATCAGCACTCGACGACCGGTCATGCCGGCCCTGTCAATATCCGCTCGGGCAACGACGTGATAAACGGCGGCGACGGGACCGACTCGATCTTCGGCGATGACGGACGCATGTTCGCGCCGACAATCGTCGGACTTCCTGTGCCTCTCTCGGAGTTCAAACAAACTGCGATCGAGTTCTACAGCGATCTGCGCGATGTCCAGTATCTCGCCGCCGATATCGAAGCCGCTGCGTTCAGCGCCCATGCGCAGCTTTTGACCGTGATGGTGGCCGATGCCATCGCTCTGAATCCGGGCCGCGTCCGTCCCCGCGTTCCATTGCCGGACTTGCAACTCCACACGCTCACGATCGGAAACGACGTGATCGATGGCGGCGCGGGCAACGACTTCGCCATCGGCGATCGTGGCGCAGTGGTGACTCCGTTCCTCACGGGGCCCGCCGCAAACAATGGCGGTGTGGATATCACGGAAATCGGACGCGTTCTGCTCACCGACACGAAACGCTCGCTTCTCACCGAGCAGCGGGTTCGCGACAAGGAGCGCAACCAGCACCTCAAGACGGACCAGCGCTGGACCGACCGTGGCGGAATCCTCAGCACATTCCCGAAACTTGAGAACCTCCAGCTCATTCGGCCGGACTATGAATACGTGAGATCGAGCGGCAACGATGTGATTCTCGGTTCCGCGGGCAACGACATCCTCATCGGCGACATGGGCGTGGCCTACGTGCCTGTGATTCTTTCCACGCTCGCGAACACTACGGCGCGTCCCGAAGTTCTTCAGGCCGCAATGGATCGACTCACCCGTGCGACGGACGGCATCATCAGCGACCCGGCGGGAGTGGCGGATTTAGGACGGCGCAGTTTGTTCGATAAACAGTTCCGGATCGGAGTGCAGGAGCGCGGAGGCGCGGCGCGCAAGGTGAACGTGACCACGAGCAACGACAGGCTCGACGGCGGGGCTGACGATGATCTGCTCATCGGCGACCACGGCGGAGTTTCGTCTCCTTTCATGGCCGGCGTTCCCGCCACGCAGGTTGGTGCCAAGACGGCGCGCTTCGATGTGAAGGCGCTGATCCGCGATTTCGGGCACGCATTGCCGGGAACCCCGCTCACCAAGCCGCTGGCCATCCAATCCGTAAACATCGTGCCAAAAACCAAGCTCGCATCCGGCTCCGACATTCTGGTCGGTGGCACCGGTGATGATGTTCTGTTGGGCACGAAAGCGGATGCTCTCTCCGACACGAGCGGAGTCAACTTCGTCGAAACGGATGGCTCGCAGCGCAACAAAAACCGCATCAACATTGGTGCGGATTTCGAGCTCTCGACGAGCGTTCGCAAGTTCCTTGCGAGCCTTGCCGCAGACCCGAACGGGCTGAAAATCCTCGACGGAAAATCCGGCACCATCGGTCGCTAAAATCTCAACCCAACCACAACCATTATGAAATACACGCGCGCTACCAACCACTACATCGCCGCAGAAATCCTTGAAACACGCATCGCTCCCGCGACGCTCACCGCACCTGGAATGTTTTCCTACACCGACGCCGATGGCGACATCGTCAAGGTGAAGGTCGATGGCCTGTTCGCGAGCATCGATTTTCTCGATTCCGCGGGAGCCGATGTGAGTATCACGGGAGGCGACATCGCAAAAGTCGAAGTAACCAAGGCCGGCAAGAACTTCGCCATCACATTTGCCGACACAAATGCGGGCGGCGGAAACATTGTCGAACTCGGAAACATTACTGCAGCGGCCGGGGAGCGTCTCCCGAACATCGCCGGCATTTATACCGTGCCTTCCGCCGACGGACTGTTGCGATATGAACTCGACGGCTTCCGCGGAACCGGCTTCTCCAAAGGAGGTGGATTAAAGATCTTCGGGCCGCTCACCGGAGCTGACCTGAACAGCGCGGGTCTGGACCTCTTGACAGTTCCGGTTGAGACCAGTGTCCTTTTTGCGAACGGCATTTCGTTGGGCGCTACTGCAATCATCAAGTCCGCCGTTGCAGGAGAAATCAATGTAAGCGGCGACATGGAGGGCAAGATCACGGTAGGAAGCGTTTCGGGCCAGTTTCTTCTGGATCAGGTCAACGGCGAGATGATCGTGCAAAACGCGCTCTCGGGGAGGATTTTCACATCCGATGTCCCCGGCCTGATCGAGGTCCAGGGTTCCGCAACTTCGACGAGTCGTATCACCGCAAGTGGCGATTTGAATCTCAACGTTCTTAAGGATCTGGGCGGTTCGTTGCAGATCGTCGGCGATCTTGCGCTGGAGGTCGGAGGTAGCATCAAGGATGCGGCAGTGCTCGTCGGGAAGAACCTGACGCTCGGCGTTGGCGGAAGCATCGTGAAAAGCCGCATCCTTACGCAGGAGCAGTTTCTTTCCTCCACCGGAGTCCGCAACGACATCGTGGCTTCGTCGCTGATTGGCGGCACCGGGCTTCAGTTTTCCGTCGGGCGCTCGATATCCGGCTCGGCATTGTCGAGTGGTATGGACGACATGATTCTCACGGTCGTCAAAGATGTGTCGAAAACGCTTCTCAGTGCCGGTGACGATATGTCGGTTACAGTCGGTGGAAAGTCCACTGGTTCGCGCATTTTGCCCGATGGCCAACTCGACGCTGCCGTCACCGGGAACGTCGAATCCACCCAGATCGGCTCGCAGAGTTCGTCTGCCACGATCACTGTGGGCGGCAAAATGCTCGGCAGCACGCTGATTGCCGGTGAAGACGCAGCGGTGGATGTCGTGGGGGACATCACCAAACTAAACGGATCCGTCGGTGCGAATGCCAATATCAGCACCGCGAAGAATTTCGCATCCTCAACGCTCTCCGTCGGCTCCGATCTCCAGGTCACAGTGGGTGGCAACTTGATGGGGAGCACTCTCTTTCCTGCGAACACGCTCACGGTGGATGTCGCCAAGAACCTTGACGGGGGTGCGCTATCGAGTTTCGACAACAGCTCGTTCATCAACGTGGGCGGTGCGATTCGCAAGGTGAGCCTTGCGAGTGGCGAGAGTGTCACGGTTTCCGCTGGAACCATGGAAAGTTCCGCGCGGGTCCGCGCCGCTGCGAATGTGACCATTACCGCAGTGGATGGCATGGCCTCAAATATCATCGCCGGAGGCGATGTATCCGTCACCACAACCGGCATTTTTGCGGGGACGGTGAGCGCCGGTCAGAATCTCACGATCTTTGCGGATTCCGTGAATGTCCGCGGGCCTGCCGCAAAAGCGTTGCCGTCGGCAATTCTCCTCGGCGGATTCCTCGTCGGTGGAGACTTTCAACTCGATGTGGTGAAGAATTACTCGGCACCGGCTGCGGTCGTTGGCGGGGACATGACGAGGTTTCACATCGGAGGGAACTTCAAGGGTAACTTCCGGGTGGCCGGCGATCTTGTCACCGGCGATACGACTTCATCGACTATGGTGATTGGTGGTTCGATCGGGGCGACATCGCTGATCGAGATTTCGGGAGACATCGGCAGTGCGACGTCATCCCCTCAACTCGTTTTTGGCGGAGCGTTTCTCGGACGCCTTCTCGTAGGTGGCGCGCTGAAGACCGACCTTTCTTTTAACGCCGGAGTGAGTCGTCTGGACTTCGACGGCGGTATCGGCCCCGCGCTGCTGGGTGACAATATCGTGAACATCATCGTCAACGGCAAACTGGCATCTCTGAGCAGCGCAAACCTGTTTCAGCGAACGGACGCAGCGGGCGGGCGATTCTTCGACGGAGCGGGGAATCTCACGGGAATCCTTGATACGACGATCGCCGCCGTGCTGGTCACGCCCGAGGACTTCACGCCCTAGCCGAGAGCGGCGCGCAGCGGCGCGAGAAATTCAGCGTAAGCACGATGGCGTCCGACAGAGCGCGCGTAGAGCGGCTGTCTCACTTGATCGTAGCTCGCCGTCCGGACGAAGCGCTTTGTTTCGTGGAAGCGAAGGCACCGCTCGGCCCACGGGAGGCCGCAAAACTCGAGCAGCCTTCGTGTCTCGCGCTTTTGATCTGCGACGATGTCTTCGTAGCGAATCTCGAGCATTCGCAACGGAAGGGTGCGCCAGTGCGCCATCGTTTTTTCGTACTCGCGGTAAACAAAGCCGAGATCGTCGAGCGAATGGCTGTAGGCGTGCCCGTCTTTGAAATGCTGGAAGTAGCATGAAAGACAGGTGTCTAACGGGTCGCGGGAAATGTGGATGATTCTCGCGCGTGGAAACAGGAGCGCAATAAAGCCAAGGTGCAGGAAATTGCCTGGCATCTTGTCCACGACTCGCGACCGCTCGAATCCGGCAAGATGTGAGAGATATTCCGAGGCGGCATCGTCGATAGACTTCGAACCCGCAGCGAGTCGCTCAATGAACGGGAGTTCGCCGGCACCGGCTGCGTCCGGGTGGCTGGCGATGATCTGCTCCACGAGAGTTGTTCCCGAGCGAGGCATGCCAACGACAAACACGGGCACTTCGCTTTCGTTCGAGGAACATTTCGCCGTGGCGAATCGTTCGGGAGAATAACGGTCGCGAATTTGGGAAGCGATGTTGGTGAATGATTCTCGATCAAATCGATTCGCACTCAAGCGATTGGCTTGCTCGTAGGCGTCGAAAGCTTCGCTGTATTTTCCTTCTGCATCGAGCAGCTTTCCGAGCGCGAACAAAGCCGCCTGGTGCTTCATTCGCGAAGCCGTGGAGAGGCCGCGCAAAGCCGAAATCGCTTCATCGCTTCGCCGCAATTTGCGTGCGACGGACGCGAATGCGACCGCCACGTCCACGTTGCCTGGCGCACGCTCAAATGCTGGAATGATGACAGCACACGCCGACTCGAAATCCCCGCGCTGCTCAAGAATGATCGCTTCCCCGGCGGCGGCCTCCGGAGATCCCGGCGCCAGTTTCGCCGCACGCCGGTAGCACTCCAGAGCTTCTTCTTGTTCGCCCTTCGTTTGAAGCAACGCACCAAGATTCACCTGCGCATCCACGCTTTGCGGTGAGAGTTTTGCGGCGAGGCGGAGCAGCGATTCCGCTTCGGCACGTTCGCCGCGCTCGCGGAGGCAGACGCCGAGATTGTGCGCCGCTTGCGCATGTTCGCGATTGAGCTTCAGGGCAAGTCTCCATGATGGAATTGCCTCATCATCGCGCCCGAGGGCGTGGAGGGCATTGGCTCGATTTGCGTGGATGTCGGCGCGCGTGGAATCCAGCACGAGTGCCTTGTCATACGCCGCAAGTGCCTCATCGAAGCGCCCAAGTTGTTCGAGGATGACGCCAAGATTATTTCCGATGGCAACGTTTTCGGGTGCTGCGGCGGCAGCGCGACCGTAGAACGTAGCCGCCTCAGAGGTCTGTCCATTCTCCAGAGCGCGGTGCGCCTCGGTCAGTAAATCGCGAACATCCGTCATCGTAGTCGGACTCTATACGGGCGCATCGGGATGGCGAGCTTCCGGCGAGAAAATGTTCGACATTCGATCAGGTGGAAAACACTGTGAATTCAAACAATGGGAGCCGAATTGGAATCCAGATTACGTAACCCGAACGCGGCTTCCCGACTGAAGCAGTTGTGCGTTTTTTCAGGATCAGAGTCCGCATTTTGGAACTCCTGCATCACGCTCTTCATGGAAATCGCGGATGCGCGGTTTGCGGTCCTTTACCGGAAGGAAGGGGCGGATGCGGGCTGGCGCGCCGAGCTTGCGCTTCCGTCGAGTCTTTTGGTCGATCCTGATACACGCCCGCTGCTCGCCTTGGGCGCAGAAGTCGCTGCGGAAGGAGCACTCAAAGGCGGGGCGCGACGCTTCTTGCAGGTCGATTCACCAGGCGACGGTGGATGGTTGATCGCAGTGGGACATGATGAAAGTGCGGCGACCGTCCTATGGCTCGGTGCTGTTCCGGAGAGTCAGGTCGAAGACGCCTTGTCGCGGGTTCGTCTCGTCGCGTATGTGCCTTCGCTTTTTCAGCAGCGACAGGATGCTGCCCGCGCGGAAATCGCCATCGGGCATTTTGCTTCGGTCCTCGATCTTGCGGCGCTGCTGAATTCGCACCGGCGTTTTCTCGCGACCGCCATGGCGCTCTGTAACGAGCTTTGCACGCGTCATCATTGTGAGCGTGTGAGCCTCGGCTGGCTCAAGGGGGAATACGTTCGATTGCGCGCGGTAAGTCATAGCGAAAAATTTGACCGTCGCATGGAGGTCATTCAAATGCTGGAGGCTGCGATGGAAGAGTCGCTCGATCAGGATGAGCCTGTGCTGATGCCCGCCGCCAGCGAGCAGAAGCTCGTGACCAGGGATCACGAGCGGTTTGCCGCGAAGCACGGAGTAAAGAACGTGTGCTCGGTTCCGCTCCGGTTGGACGGGGATCCGGTTGCGGTCATGACGCTTGAGCGAAATGAAACTCCCTTCTCGGATATTGAGGTCCGTCTTCTTTCGCTTTGCGGGGAAGTGGGTCTTCGCAGGCTGGCGGATCTGGAGCGGGACGACCGCTGGCTGGGGGCGCGTTTGTTCGCGGCAGGGAAATCGCGCGCCGCGCATTTGTTGGGGCCGCGCCACACGGGAGAGAAAATCGTCGCGATTTTGCTCTTTGGGCTTCTGTGCTGGCTCATCTTTGGACGGATCAATCATAAGGTGGACGCTCCGTTCGTGCTGTCCACAGAGCACGTTGTGTACGTCACGGCTCCGTTCAACAGCTTCCTCGGAGACGTGAAAGTAACGCCCGGTGCAGAGGTGAAAAAGGGCGACGTGCTGGCCGCTTTGGATACGCGCGAATTGATCGCGGAGGAGGGCGGCATTCTTGCAGACCGCGATGCGTATTTAAGAGAAGCGGAGAAGGCGAAGGCCGCTGAGAAGTTTGCTGATGTCGCCATCGCCACCGCCAGAGCCGACCAGGCGCGCGCACGGCTCGAAGTGCTTCGCCTTCGGCGGGCGCAGGCGACGATTGTCGCGCCGTTCGACGGGGTCGTGATTGAAGGGGATTTGAAGAAACGAATTGGCGCTCCGATGCGTCAGGGAGACGTCATGTTTCGGATCGCGCGAACAGACGAGTTTTACGTTGAGTGCCAGATTCCCGAGAGCGACGTGCGTGAACTGCGTGCGGGCGGCGAAGGGGAGATCGCTTTTGCCAGCCAGCCGAGGCTGAAATATCCGATTCGTATCCGGCAGGTCGATCCTCTTGCCGGAGCGGGTGCGGGCGGCAATGTGATCATCGCGCGATGCACTGTTGCGGTTTCGCCGGCGGAATGGTGGCGTCCCGGAATGAGCGGTGTTGCGCACTTGTCCGTGGGGCCTCGCAGCCCAGGGTGGGTGCTCACGCGTCGAACTGTGGATTTTCTGCGGATGCAGTTTTGGTAGTAGCGATGAACGACCAGAGCATTTTTAGCGAATCGTGGTATCGTGTCGCCGGGCATCGTGCGGCGCTGCGTCCGCATGTGGTCGTGCGGCGGCAGTACTTCCGGGGCGAGCGTTCGCATGTCCTTCACGATCCGTTGAACAACCAGTTCTTCCGGCTCAGCCCTGCCGCTTACGAATTCGTCGCTCGTCTCCGGCCCGACAGAACCGTGGAGAGTGTGTGGCATGAGTGTATCGAGGCGAATCCCGAGGATGCTCCGGGACAGGAGCAGGTGGTGCGGTTGCTCAGTCAACTTCACGCCGGTGACTTGTTGATGTCCGACATTCCACCCGATGCTGCCAAGGTTTTCGAGCGACACCGCAAGCGCACGGCGCGCGAGGTCAGGAGTAAATGGCTCAATATTCTCTTCGTGAGATTCCCGCTTTTTGATCCTGACAACGTGCTGAAGAAAATGCTCCCGCTCCTGCGCGCTATTTTCAGCATCCCCGGTGCCGTGATCTGGCTGCTCATTGTCGGTGCCGGAGTAAAAGTCGCGGTGGATCACGGCGGGGAATTTGTCCGCCACAGCTTCGATGTTCTCTCGCCCGGCAATCTGCTGTTGCTCTACGCGGCGACGGTGATTGCGAAAATCGTCCATGAGTGCGGTCATGCTGCTGCGTGCCGTCGCTTTGGTGGCGAGGTTCATGTGATGGGCGTTATGTTGATGATTTTTACGCCGCTCCCTTACGTGGATACGACGTCATCATGGGCGTTTCGAAGCCGCTGGGCGCGTGCGCTCGTGGGCGCTGCAGGAATGATCGCGGAGCTGCCTTTGGCGGCTGTCGCCGTTTTTGTATGGGCGGCGACGGGCGACGGAATCATCCACTCACTTGCGTTCAATGTGATTTTTACCGCGTCTGTTTCGACGCTTCTTTTCAATCTGAACCCGCTGCTTCGTTTCGACGGCTACTATATCCTGTCCGACCTTCTGGAGATCCCGAACTTGCAGGCCAGAGCGACTCGGCAAGTTGTTTATTGGATCGAGCGATATGCGTTTGGAATGAAGCACAGCACGCCGGTGGCGCGTTCCCGCCGCGAGGCCGTTTGGCTCGGGGTGTTCGGAGTTGCTGGAACGAGTTACCGGATGTTTGTGACGACTGCGATTCTTCTGTTCGTTGCCGGAGAGTATTTGCTGCTAGGGCTCGTGCTTGCTGCGTTTGGCGCGATCGGCTGGCTCCTGATGCCTTTGTGGCGGGGGATGCGATACCTCGCCGCCAGTCCGCGTTTGGGGCGCCAGCGGCGGAGGGCGTTACTTGTTTCCATGGCGGTGTGTGGCGCAGTGATCGCCGGATTATTTGCAGTGCCGGTATCGAATCGCTTCCGTGCGCCGGGTGTTGTCGAAGCGGTGGAGCGTTCGACGGTGAGCACAGGTGTCGCCGGACGACTGGCGGAGGTGCTTGTGGAGAGTGGCAGCACCGTGGGGAAGGGGACTGCGTTGTTTCGTTTGGAGAACCCCGAACTCGTGCTGGAGCTTAGTGGCGCGGAGGCGCAGGCCGTCGAGGCAAAGGCGATTCGGGAACGTGCGCTCGCGGAGTCCATTGCCGACATTGAGCCGATTGATGCACGGATTATTTCCATCGCACAGCTCACGGCTCAACTGCGAGCGCAGCAGGAGGCGCTCGTCATTCGTGCGCCCCATGCCGGTGTGTGGCACGGACCGATGCTCGCGAATTTCCGCGATGCTTGGCTGCCGCGTGGAACGGATGCGGGAGAGGTGGTCAATATTTCAGCATTTCGATTCTCGGCAGTCGTTTCACAGGAAGATGCATCAAGGCTTTTTGATCCCGGCACGAGTGCGGGCGAGGTTCGTCTTCACGGAGATGCCGGGCGGGCACTGACCCTCACAGAGCGACGGGTCATTCCGGCGGAGCAACGCGAACTCCCGTCCGCCGCGCTTGGGTGGCAGGGCGGTGGCGAGGTTGCTGTATCGGGGCGAAACAGCGGATTGGAAACGAGAGAAGGATTTTTTGAGGTTCGCGCGTTGTTCGCGCCCGACTCGGTGCTCACGGACGGTGTCTCGGGCGCAATCCGTTTCGACCTGCCGCCGGAACCTCTCGGGGTTCAGTGGGTGCGCAAGGTCCGGCAGCTTTTTCAAAAACGGTTTGGCTTATGACAGCGGCTTGGGAACACGCTCTTTGCGATGTGCGCGAACTGGAGGCAATCCCGTCCGGCCTCGACGCTGCCGCGCACTCCTTTGCGGGCGGCTTGCGCGGTTTTCGAAAGAAAGCCGCTGTGCGGCGCGACACTGCGCGCGTCGAAGCACTCGCGTCATCCGTGCGCGATATTACGGATGCTGACTTGCGGATACGACTGGCGGAGTTGCGCGATTATTTTCGCCGACATCCGGACGACTCGGATGAGAGAGTCCCAGCTGCGCTCGCCACCGTCTGCGAAGCTGCATCGCGATCGCTCGGGATGCGCCCCTATTCGGTGCAGGTTATGGGTGCTCTGGCGCTCCGGCACGGCTTTCTGGCTGAGATGGCGACGGGCGAGGGCAAATCGCTCACTGCCGCGCTCGCCGCGGTGCTCGCCGGTTGGAGCGGACGCCCCTGCCACGTGATCACGGTGAACGACTATCTCGCAAGGCGCGACCCGGAAAAAATGCGCGCGTTCTTTGATTTTTGCGGGGTGTCTGTGGGCTGCGTTACCGGCCCGATGGAGCCGCTTGAAAGGGCACGCGGGCACGCCGCCGACATTACCTATACGACGAGCAAGGAAATCGTCGCAGACTTCCTTCGGGACCGCCTGGCTCTCGGTTCGCGACAACGCGCGTCCCAGTGGACGGCACGCTTGCTTTGGCGGCCGGACGACGCGGTGCGCGAAAGTGTGGTGATGCGCGGTCTGCACACGGCAATCGTGGATGAGGCGGACAGTGTTCTCATCGACGAAGCAGTCACCCCGCTCATCATCGCCGGAAGCGCAGAAGGTGGTGCCGGTGGTGCAAGCGAGGCTTTCGCTGCGGCCTGGCGTCTCGCTTCGAATCTGGAGCCCGGAATCGACTACCGGCGCGATGAACGGTTTCGCGAGATCGAACTTCTTCCGCCAGGTATAGAGCGCGCCGAACTCCTCAGTGAGCAAATGCCGGGGCCGTGGAGAGGGACAGTCCGCTGCCGTGAACTCGTGCATCAGGCTGTGATTGCGCGGGAGTATTTTCATCGTGGAAAGCAATACATCGTGCGAGATGGCGAGGTAATCATCGTGGATGATTTTACCGGACGTCTCGCGCTCAAGCGAAAGTGGCGGCACGGTCTCCACCAGGCGGTCGAGGCAAAGGAGGGAGTCCGGATATCGCCGCTTGATGAGACGCTCGCACGTCTGAGCTTCCAGAGGTTCTATCGATTGTTCCGGCACATTTCAGGAATGTCTGGAACGGCGTTGGAGGCAGCATCCGAGTTCTGGCAAATATACCGGATGCCCGTACTCACAGTCCCCACTAACCGCCCCTGCCGCCGCCGCGATCTTCCGGACCGCATCTTTTCCACGGTTGAGGAAAAATGGAGAGCCGTCGCGGATGACATCGCCGCCGTACACGCGACGCAACGGCCGGTGCTCGCCGGCACACGAAGCGTGGCCGCCAGCGAAGCACTCGCAACTACGCTTCGCGGGCGCGGGCTCGTGTGCGCCGTTCTCAATGCAGAGCGCGAAAGCGAGGAGGCGCAAATTATTGCGCAGGCCGGTCAGCGTGGTCGCATCACGATTTCGACAAACATGGCCGGACGCGGAACGGACATCCTGCTTGGCGACGGAATCGCGGAGCTCGGAGGCCTCCACGTGGTCGCCACGGAGCGCCACGAATCGCGGAGGATCGACCGCCAGCTTTTTGGCCGCGCCGGACGACAGGGAGACGCGGGTAGCGCACAGGCATTTCTGTGCCTGGAGGACGACCTGTTCCGCCGTTTTGCCCCGGTGCTCCTCCGCAATTCGCAATTGGCTGGCATCGGGTGCAGGGTCGCCCAGCGGAAGGCGCAACGCCTCGCATTTCTGGCGCGACGCAGTGTGCTGCAACACGACACTTGGTTGGACGAATCCCTCGCCTTTGCCGGACGCGAGTAAATCCCGCGACTTTTGTCGATGCGGCCCAGTCGCAGCGGAGGGTGTTCTTACACCGTCCTGCGCGTTGTGAATCTCCGTGCAATCATTGGAGGAAAGTGACCTGCCCTCCGCTTGCATGAGCTCTCCCAATCAAGCGCAGGAAATCCCGGACTCCGGGCAAAAGCGAACCGGCTATTTCCTTCGCCAGCGCGGACCGCTTCCCTTCTTTGCCACCTTGCCCGGCGAAGCTTGCATCCTCGTCTGGAGCGTCGATTCCTTTGGAAGTCGGGCCGTTCACCGCGTGGCGCTGGCCCGTGAGCGAAGACTCGCACGTCTAAAGCGATCCGCCGTCGGATAAGAAAATCCCCGCGACGCTTGTTGGTGGACATTCGAATTCGAGCTTCTCGTTTCACGGGGCAGGGGGTTACGCTCTGTGCTTACTCATGAAACTCTGTATCCCGCCTGCTGACTTTTTCTGCGCGAGCGCTCTCTTCGAAGGACGCGTGCAGGTGTGTGAAGTTTTGCCCCTCTTCGCCTCGAAATGAACGCGGTCTGCATCCATTGCGGTAAGGCGAAATCCGGCGCGCTGACATTGTGCGGCGCTTGTGTTCGTGCGCCGGAGGAGAGCGAGGAGATGGCGCAGTCCGTCCTGCTTTCGGACCACAATCTGCTCGGCGAGGATCTCGGGACGCTGGCCGCGCGGATCGTGAAGGGTGAGGGAGTGACGTTTCGCGGTGAGGATGTTTTGCGCATCGCGGGGCTCATCGATGTGACGCGCAAGGGGCGGGCCTGGAAGCCCGAGTGGATCGTGGTGCTGGTGGGCGCGCTCTTTCTCATCGCGGCAATCATGGCCGTCATAATCCGCTCCACTGCCCGATGATTCTCGCTGCTAAAAAGATTACCAAGACGTTTCCGGGCGTGACCGCGCTGAAGGATGTTTCGTTCGACTTGGATGCCGGGGAGATTCACGCACTCTGCGGTGAGAACGGTGCGGGAAAAAGCACGCTCATCAAGCTGCTGAGCGGCATCCACGCCCACGGGAGCTACGACGGGACTCTGGAACTGAACGGCAAGGAGGCGCGTTTCCGGGACATCGCCGACTCCGGCGCGGCGGGGGTCGCGGTGATTTATCAAGAGCTCGCGCTCGTGGAGGAGATGACCGTCGCGGAGAATATCTTCCTCGGCTGCGAGCCGCGGCGATTTGGCCTGGTGGATACCGTGAAGATGCACCGCGATGCCGCGGCGCTGCTGAAGAAGTTCCAGATCGACATCGCGCCGGGCGCGCGCGTCTCGCATCTGGGTGTGGGACAAAAGCAGTTGGTGGAAATCGTAAAGGCGCTGGGGAAGCATTCGCGCATTTTGATTCTCGACGAGCCAACGGCTGCGCTCGCGGAGCACGAGACGCGCATCTTGATGAACACGCTGCGCGATCTGCGCGGCCGAAACATCGCGTGCATCTACATCTCGCACCGGCTGGATGAAGTCTTCGAAATTGCCGACCGCATCACGGTGCTGCGCGACGGCGAGACGGTTTTTTCCCGCCGCGCCGATGATACGGACAAAGGCGAGATCATACGACAAATGGTGGGGCGGGAAATCACGGAGCTTTTCCCCCGCGCCATCCGGATGCACTCGGAATGGAAGACGCCTGCGCTGGAGGTCAAGGGGCTCACCGTCGCCGACCCGCGCACGGGCCGCGAACGTCTGCACGATATCTCGTTCACCGTCGCGCCGGGCGAAGTGGTGGGCATCGGCGGGCTGATGGGCTCGGGCCGCACAGAGTTGCTCATGCACCTCTTCGGCGCTTGGGGGCAGCGCGTCGCGGGGAGCGTCGCGCTTTCCGGGAAGCGGCTGCGGGCCACCGAGCCCGCGTCGGTTTTGAAAAAGGGAATGGCGCTCGTGAGCGAGGAGCGGCGTCGCTATGGGCTCGTGCTGGAGCAGTCCATCGGCTTCAATCTTTCGCTTTCTTCGCTGCGCAATTTTTCGACGCTGGGGCTGCTCAGTGAAGGGCGGGAGCACGAACGGAATTATGCTTTTTTCCGGCGCTTCCGCGTGAAGGCGCCGGGCTTGGCGACATCCGTGGGCAACTTGTCCGGGGGGAATCAACAGAAAGTCGTCCTGGGCAAAGTGCTGATGACTGATCCTGGCGTCATCCTTCTCGATGAGCCGACGCGCGGTATCGACGTGGGCGCGAAGACGGAGATTTACGAACTGATCAACGACCTCACCGCAGCAGGAAAAGCGGTGGTGCTCGTCTCCAGCGAGCTGCCCGAACTTCTCGGCATGAGCGACAGAATCCTGATGCTGCACGAAGGCCGCATCTCCGGAGAGTTCTCGCTCGGCGCGACGCAGGAGGACCTGCTAGCCGCTGCGATGGGGAATCCCGTCGAACCGCGTTGCACGCCCGCTTACACACTTCCGTCCGCATTTTTTCTGCCCACACTATGAGCAATCGATTTTCATTCCGTGACCTCTCACTGCTCCTCGCGCTGCTCGCGATAGCCGCCTTCTTTACCTATTCGCTTCGCGATCTAGGGCAGGGGATGTTTTATGAAGGCAACCCGTTTCTTTCCGCGCGAACGCTGAGCCAGTTGGTGGTGGAAGTGTCCATCACGGCAATGCTCGCTGTGGGGATGCTGCTGGTCATTCTGCCCGGCCACATCGACCTCGCGGCGGGAAGTGGAGTCGGACTGCTCGGCGGACTCGCGACGGTGCTCATCCAAGGCACCGGATGGGTCACGGAGTATCTGCGCGCATTTCATGCATTCATCGGGCGGACGTTTGGTCCGGAGGCGGCATCGTGGTGTCCGCCCCCGCCGTGGCCGGACCCGGTGGCGATGCTCTTTACGCTGGTGATTGCGACTTTGTTTTGGGGATTCATGGGCTCGCTGATTGTGCGGGGGCGCATTCAGGCATTCATCGTAACGCTTGGCGGGATGCTGATTTTCAAGGGGCTGTTTTGGCAGGTCATCGGCAGTCGCACGATCGCGGTGACGGGGCCGTCGGTGGGGAAATCGTGGAACATTTCGGCGGGAGGCGAGGGGATTCAGATTCCGCAGGACTGGCTCCGCCGTCTGACTACGGAGTATGTCGATGCTCAGACTGGTCTGATCGCTGCGGGCGTAATCGTAGGGCTGATGCTGATTGTGCGCCTGCGATCGTGGGCGAGGCGGCAGAGGCTGGGAATCGAAGGCGATGACTTCGAATTGACGTTCGTGAAATGGCTCATCACTGGGCAGATGTTGTTCATCTTCGTCCTCGTCGCGAACCAATACAAAGGCGTCCCGCTGCCCGCTGTGATCTTCGCGGCGGTGGCTTTCATCGTCCACACGTTGACGCGACACACTCGATTCGGGCGTCACCTTTACGCCATTGGCGGGAACGAAGAAGCTGCGATCATCTCGGGCATTCGAGTGAAGCGCGTGACGATTTGGGCATTCATCTTCATGGGCGTGATTGTCGCGATTACCGGCTTCATGCAGACCGCCTACGCAGGAGCGACGACGACCGTCATCGGCGACCTCATGGAGCTCGACGCGGTTGCTGCGTGTGTCATCGGCGGCGTGTCGCTTAAAGGCGGACGAGGAACCGTGATGGGCGTTTTCCTCGGTGCGCTCATCATGGCGACGCTGGCAAAAGGAATGTCGCTCATGGGAGTCGGCCCCGAGATGAAATACATGGTCCGCGGCAGCGTCCTCGTTCTGGCTGTGTGGATGGATACCCGCCTGAACCGCCGCTAAGAGGCTACTTCTTCCTCCACACCCGCGCCCAAAATCCGAGCGGGCAGTTCACCGCTTTCATGCCGTCGATGACATACTGCGCATTCAACTGCGCCCCTGCGGCGTTCGTGTGGGTGCTGTCGAAGGGAAAGTAAGCGCGGACTTTCTCCGGCCCCATCGCGTCGTAGCGGTCGGCGATTGTTCGATTCAGATCCACAAACCACACGCCGCCGTCCTTTGCAGCCTCGCCGGCCCATTTCGCGAAGTCGGCATCGGCGCGGACGACGCGGCCGTCCTTCCACACGTTTCGCGGCACGGGTGAGCAGACGACGGTGTTCAGTTTTGCAGCCTTCGCCGCGTCGATGTAGTTGCGCAGATACCAGCCGTAAGTATGGACGACACGCGTTCCGTCCGCCGCACCGAGCTTCAGCTTCAGGGTCTGCGAGCCACTCCCTTTAAGCGAAGGAAGGGGATCGCCGGACTCGGGGTCGCCGTCGTCGTTGTGGCCGAACTGCATGATTACGAAATCGCCGGACTTCGCGAGTTTCAGCACCTTCGCCCAGTTGCCTTCCTCCAAATAGCTCCGACTGCTCCGGCCCGATAGTGCCCGGTTTTCGATCTTTACCTTCTTCGAGTCGTACATCCCGGCCAGCGTCGTGCCCCAGCCGAGCAGGCCTTTTGTGCCGTTGTGGACCGTCGAATCTCCGATCAGCCAGACCGTGCGCACATTCGCTCCGGATACGCTCGCCGCAAGGCAGCACACGGCCAGGAGAATGCGAACGGCGGACGCAATCATGCGCGCTTTTTACTTGGAAAGGCCGAACGCCTCGTGGACGACGTTTGCGCCGTCGGCCAGCTTGGATTCCTCGATGATGACTGCGGTCTTAATCTCGGAGGTGCTGATCATCACGATGTTGATGCCCGCCTTGCTGAGCGCCTCGAACATTCTCGAAGCCACCGCGCTGTGGCTGCGCATTCCGACGCCGATAATGCTGAGCTTGCCGATGCCATCCTGAATCTCCAGCGACTTCGCCCCAATCTCCGTTGCCACCGGCCCGAGCGCGGCTTCGACTTTCGGTAGTTCGTCGCGGTTCAGCGTGAAGCTGATGTCCGTGGTTCCGTCGTGCGAGACGTTCTGGACGATCATATCGATCACGATGTTCGCCGAGGCGACCGCGGTGAAGACGCGGGCCGCTACGCCCGGCCGGTCCGGCACTGCGCGCACGGTGACTTTGGCTTGATTTTTTTCGATGCTGACGCCGCGAACGACGACCGCTTCCATGCTCTTGGTTTCTTCTTTCACGATGGTACCTGGATTGTGGTTAAATGAACTGCGGACTTCAAAAACGACGCCGAATTTCTTGGCGAACTCGACGGAGCGCGACTGCATCACTTTGCTGCCGCTGCTGGCCATTTCGAGCATCTCGTCGAAGCTGATTTCGTCGATCTTCTTCGCCGTGGGGACGACGCGCGGGTCGCACGTATAAACGCCGTCCACGTCGGTGAAAATCTGGCAGATATCCGCCTTCACCGCAGCCGCGATGGCGATCGCGGTGAGGTCGCTCCCTCCGCGTCCCAGCGTGGTGATGCGATGATCCTTCGTTTGACCCTGGAAGCCTGCGACAATGCAGATGAAGCCTTCATCGAGATATTGCTTGAGCTGCTTTGGAGTGAGGTCGGAAATCTTCGCACGGGTGTGGACGCCGTCCGTGATGATGCCGGCCTGCGCGCCGGTGAGGGAAATCGCTTTCTTTCCCATGGCATTGATTGCCATAGCGGTGAGCGCGATGGTCGTCTGCTCGCCAGTGGCAAGGAGCACGTCCATCTCGCGTTCCTCGGGAGTCGGAGAGACGTCCTTCGCCAGTTTGATGAGCGAATCGGTGACACCACTCATGGCGCTCACGACCACGACTACGCCGTGGCCCTGCTCTTGGGTTTCGATGACGCGGCGCGCGACGTTTTTAATCCGCTCGGGATTGCCAACGCTCGTGCCGCCATATTTTTGAACGATCAGACTCATTAGAAAAAGGGCGCGGAGACT
>JAYUSJ010000396.1:0-9957 GCA_043755735.1 Verrucomicrobiaceae bacterium
CCGGTAAAGATCCGCCGCAAAAAGCGCCGCTTCGTCTCCGCCGGTGCCCGCGCGTATTTCCACGATGGCGTCGCGGTCTTCGTTCGGGTCAGGCGGAAGCAGGGCGAGTTGAACATCGAGTTCCATCTGCTCGACGCGCTTTTCGAGTTCGGGCAATTCGTCGCGCGCCATCTCGGCCAACTCGTCATCGCCCTTCGCAAGATCGCGGTTTTCCGCAAGTTCCTTCGTCGCCTTTTGAAATCCAGCCCAGATTTCCATCGTCTGCTTGAGACGATTGTGCTCGCGGAGGGTTTCCTGTGCCTGCTTGGGATTATCGTACAGGGTCGGAGACTCGATCGCTGCTTCCAGTTCGGAAAAGCGCTCGCGTTTGCGAAGTATAAGAGGCTCGAAGTCCACAGTGGTGCGTTTTTAGGTGTGTCGGAAAAGGCCCCATCCCGAAAAAGGATGGCGCGGAAAAAACAGAAACGGTGGAGCCGCATTTTCAGCGTCTCCACCGTCTCAGAAATCGAAAATTGTAAACTAAGCCTTCGCTGCTTTGCCGCGACGGAGCTCCATCGTGCCGTAGCGCTTCGAGAATTTCTCGATGCGGCCTGCGGTATCGACGAACTTCTGCTCACCCGTGAAGAACGGATGGCAGGCGGCGCAAATACCGACTTTCAAACCCTTGCGAGTCGAACCGGTGTTGTAAACGGTACCACACGCACAGGCGATGGTCGTGGCGTTGTAATCAGGATGAATGTCAGCTTTCATAGTCTTTCCAGTAAAAAATTTGGGCGTGCAAACTAGTGGCCGTTAGAGTTTCTGCAAACAAAAACTCCGCCTTTTCTCCGTGCCCGCTTCTTTAACCGATAATCCGATCCTCGCCGCCTGGCGCGAAATCGTGCTCAAACAGCCCGATCGCGCGGCTGTTTTAGGCCCTGATGGCGGGACTTTACGCACGTTCGCGGATATCGAAAACGAAGCCGCTGCGCTCGCCAAAAACATCCCTGCGACCCAAGGAATCGCGCTGGTGGAGCTCGGAAACCATCCCTCGCTCCCTGCGCTGCTGCTCGCTCTTTGGAGGGCCGGACGGACTGTCGCCCTTGCGGAAAAAGGAGCGTGCGTCACGCTGCCCGGCATCACACTCCGGGTGAACGTCGGCCCGGCAAGCGAAGTCGTCTTTTCGCCCACCGGCGAGTCTCCGCTCTTCCCCGACGCCGACTGTTTGAAGCTCACGTCCGGCACCACCGGCACACCGCGCGGCATCCGGTTTTCCGCGGCGCAATTGCTCGCGGATTGCACGGCGATTTGCGAAACGATGGGCATCACGAGCAGCGATCTGAACTACGGCGTCATCTCCTGGGCGCATAGCTACGGCTTCAGCAATCACGTCCTCCCGCTCCTCTGCCGCGGCGTGCCTGTCGTCGCGACGGAAGACCGGTTGCCGCGCGCCATCCTCTCCGGACTCGCCGCGACCGGTGCAACCGTGTTCCCCGCAGTGCCCGTGTTTTTTCAAAAGCTCGCGTCCCTCGACGCCCCGCCGCTGCCAAAACTCCGCCTTTGCATCAGCGCTGGCGCGCAACTCTCCACCGAAGTCGCCGCTAGCTTTCTCCAGCAGTTCGGCGTGAAAGTACACAGCTTTTACGGCAGCAGTGAGTGCGGCGGGATTTGCTACGATGCGACCGATGACGTCGCGCCGGAGGGTTTCGTGGGGCAGCCGATGAAAAATGTGCGCCTCATCGTGGAGCAAGGCCGTCTCGCCGTCCATAGCCCCGCCGCAGGGCTCGGATACTGGCCGCAGCCCGACGCTACGCTCACCGACGGATGCTTCATGCCGGAGGACCTAGTAGAGCAAACCGACAACGGCATCACAATCAAAGGCCGTGTGAGCGACTTCATCAACATCGCCGGACGAAAACTGAACCCTGCGGAAATCGAGCGCGTCATGCGCGAGCATCCGGCGGTCCGGGATGTCGTCGTTTTCGGCGTGCCGAGTTCGCTTCGCGGCGAAGAACCGACTGCGTGCATCGTCGGCGATGCAGCCGTGGAGGAATTCACCGCATTTGCCGCAAGCCGCCTCGCTCCATGGCAAATGCCCAAGCACTTCTGGCTCGTCCCGTCGCTCCCAGTCAATGAACGCGGCAAGCTCAGCCGCCGAGATCTGGCAGCGCGGTGGGCTGCGAGGGAGCTGCTGTGATTCGTGATTTGTGATTTGTCGCAAGGCGGGAAAAGCACGCCCGAACGCTTGCGACAAATCACAAATCACAAATCACAACGCCAAAAACCTTACTTGTCTCCAAACGAAATGCCGATCGCCCGGCACGTTTCGAGCATTTGATTATCCAGTCCCACCGTTTTCAGCTTACGCACCGCGGTCGCGATGGGCACGTCTAGGACGGAGTAATTCTGGTAGCTCACCATGTAGCCGAATTTCCCTTCCTGAATGAGTTCCACGGCCTTCACTCCAAACCGCGTTCCCAAAATCCGGTCCAGCGTCGTCGGGTCGCCGCCGCGCTGGAGATGACCCAGCACGCACGTGCGGATTTCCTTCACGAGACCATGCGGATTGATGAGCTTGTCGAGCTCCCGCGCCACCGTGTCGCCCACTCCGCCGAGCCGGTATTCGCCGCCTGCGCCTGGGCGGTAATGCTCGCGACGCCCGATTGCCGTCGCACCCTCTGCGACCACTATCAGCGTGCTGGGGTGCCCGTCTTCAGTGCGTTTGCGGACAAACTTCGCCAGCAGGTCCATCGAATACGGGATTTCGGGAATCAAGATCGCATCCGCCCCGCCCGCCAATCCGCCATAAAGCGCGATCCATCCGGCGTGGCGGCCCATCACTTCAAAAATCATCACCCGCTTGTGCGCGCGGGCCGTCGTGTGCAGGCGGTCCAGACCGTCCGTCACGCACGCCACCGCGCTGTCAAAACCGAACGTCATCGCCGTCGCTTCCAGGTCGTTGTCGATCGTCTTCGGCACGCCGATGCACGGGATGCCGTTTTCAAAAAGCTGCTGCGAAGTCGCGAGCGAGCCGTCGCCGCCGATGGTGATGAGCGCGTCGATCTCCAGTCGTGCGAGGATGTTCTTCGTCTTCGCGATGACTTCATCCGAGATGCGGCTTTTGTTTCCCCCGCCTACCTTGCTGACAAAATGTCCGCGGTTCGTCGTGCCGAGGATCGTCCCGCCGTACGCCATGATGCTCTCGGTGTTTTGAAGCGTGAGCTCCATAAACATGTCCTCGCCCAGCAATCCCTCGTAGCCGTCCTTAAATCCGATGACCTTCCAATTCCGATCCGGATGTTTCGCCGCGCAAACCACGCCGCGCAGCACCGCGTTCAATCCGGGGCAGTCGCCCCCGCTCGTTAGCACCCCGATCGTTCTGCTCATCGTCTTGGTCTCCATCCTTTCATCGGGCGACCGGCGGCGGCCCAGTCATCCAAAAGCACCCAGCCGTGCTCCAGCAGGCTGCGTGCGGTATCAAATCGTGTCGCCGAATCCAGCACCACCACCGTGAGCCGGCGCGGCGTGATGATTTGCTGCTCGCCCACCACCTTGTTGTCCGGGCGCTTAGCCGCCGAAATCACCACGCACTGCCCGGCCTTGCGAGTCGTGCCGGTCTTCATCCCGTCGATGATTCCACCGAGCAGCTCATTCGTGGAACGCAACTGCGCCCCGCTCGATTCCCCCGTCGCCGTGACCCATGAAATCTTCCGGTCCTTCTGCGAAGTGTAAAAAGTAAACCCGCTGTGCCCCACCGCATAATTCGCCAGCAGCGCGATATCCCCCGCCGTCGAATACGGCAGCTTGTCCTCCAAATCATCCAGCCCGTGCGCATTCAGAAACCGCGTGTTCCGCATCCCCAGCTTCCGCGCCAGCGCATTCATCTGCGACACGAAAAAATCCGCCGCCGCCCGATCATTGTCACCGCCGCCGAGCTTCCGCCCCACATGCACCGCGATCGTCTCCGCCGCCTGATTGTCGCTCTGCATCATCGCCGCATAAAGCGCCTCGCGCAGCGAAATGCGGTCGCCCAATTGCAGGCCGATACTGTTCGGACTATTGAGCACCGCGATCGTTTCCGGCACCGTCGCGAGCTGCCCGAGATCCTCGCTCTTCGCCGTCACCCAATCGAGCAGCACCATCGCTGTCGCGATCTTCGTGATGCTCCCCACCTGCATTCTCCTCGTAGCGTTTGCCGAATCCAGCACCACGCCCGAAGCCGCATCCGAGATCACCCACGCCGAAGCGTCGTATCCCGACGACTGCCTCGCGCCGCCTCCGAATAATTGAGCCTCCGCACTGGCGGGTGCAAACAGGGCCGAAAACAGTCCGAAGACTCCAACGATAAAAAAACGACGAGTGGTATTCATCAAATGTCCGCGCACTCTATCCAGACGAATTGCCCGCGCAAGATTTCCATCAAAAATCGCCAACCAAACTCCATGACGAACCCGCCGAACTGTGCGACAACCCCCGCCACATGATCCACCGCCACGCCATCCGCACCGCCCTTTGCCTCGCAATTCTTCCGCTCGCAGGCTGCGTCACCCCGCCCCGCAAAGCGAGCGACATGACCATCGAAACCGACGAGCAACGCAGTTCCCGCGAAGTCTTCCGCGACGACTGGCTCCGCCCCTCCATCACGCAGGAGGACTACGACTTCTTCTACAAGGGACTGTTTGGCAGCGGGCGATAAGGCAGCAGCCTCCTGCTCACCCGGATGAAAAACCTCGGACGGACAGGATCGAGGCGACATAAAGGGAAAACTTCAAGAGTTGACCGAGTGGTTCTTTCTTTTTCATCGCCTGCCCCCCAGTTCCCATGACCCCATTTCCAGACGAAAAAATCTGGCGAAATGCCCTTGCGAATGCGGAGCGGAGCATTACTGTCCGACGCTCTCACCAGCGCAAGAATATCTCAGACCAACTGGCACTGCCACTGCACGTTATCCATTCGCTGCCCCACCGACCTGTTACGCCTTTTAAATTACCAACCATCAAAATCATCGCTCGTTCAGAACTAAAAATCATGACAACAATCCTTAGCTCAAACGCCCGTCCCGCCATCCTCACCCGCAGCATCGCAGCACTCGCTACCACCGCCATCGCCGCGCTGCTCGGATCGTCGCATGCGAATGCTCAGTCCTGGTCCGGCACCACAAGCGGTGCTTGGCTTACCACGACCAACTGGACGGGTGGCGTCGCTGCCGGTTCGTCCACCGATACGGCGGATACCGACATCGCGGTGTTTAATGTGGCGGCCCAGACGACGGTCGGCATCAACATGAACACCACTCTCGGTGTTTACTATCTCGGGGCCATCGACTACACCAACGCGACAGCTCGAACCATTAACAACAGTTCGACGACCGCTGCGGGAATTCTGACGCTCAATGGAGCTACCGTGAACGCTATCGCCAACACGATTCTCCGTAACTCGACCACCACTGCGTTGACCATCACGAATGGGACCGGTACGGGCACCATGGGCTTGGCTCTGGGGAATGCAACCAACAACATCGTGCAGATCACCAGCACCGGCGGAATCACCATTAACAGCATCATCAGTGGAGTTGGCTCGCCGCTGACCCTCCAGGGTGGCGGTGGAGGTACCCTCAGCCTTAGCGGCGTAAACACTTATACTGGCGTGACGACGATCCTCTCCAGCGTCCTCTCCATTAATAGTTTCACCAACGGTGGTGTTGCGGGCTCCCTCGGGATGGCTTCCAATGCTTCAGCCAATCTCGTATTAACGGGCGGAACCCTTTCCTACGCAGGCGGCAGTACTACGACTGACCGCGGGATGACTTTCGGCGGTGCTGCCGGCAACCGCGCCATCACCGTCTCCAACGCAGCCTCGAACCTCAATCTTACAAACACGATCGTCGGCACCGGCGGCCAACAAATTGATTTTACCAAAGTTGGGACTGGCACGCTTACTCTCTCCAATGACAACAACTCTTACATCGGCAGGACGTTTGTCAGCGGCGGCACCCTGGCTGTCACGTCCATCAGTGCGGTTGGTGGTGGGAATAGTTCCATTGGCGTAGCCACAAGTGCGGCGAACGGGTTGATCTCCATCGGCTTCGGCGTGACTACAACTACCCTCTCTTATATCGGCACCGGCAACACCACTGACCGGAATCTCAACCTTCCTGGCTTGTCCGGCGGAGCGGTGATTGAACAGTCGGGCACAGGACTCTTGAAATTCACTGGCTCAGTGGGAGCAACAGGCCTCGGCAGCAAAACCCTCACCCTTGGAGGCTCAACACTCGGCACGGGTGAAATCGTTGGCGGAATTGTTGACAACGGGACGACGGGAACAACTGCCGCCGCCGCCACCATTACCGCCAGCACAGCGCTGGTGCTCGGCTCGGTGAATGGCCTGACGGTGGGTAATGCCATTAGCGGCACCGGCATTACAGCAGGTACGACCATCAGCGCCATCAATCCCACCACCAGAACCGTAACTTTAAGTGCAGCCGCAACTGTTGCCGCTAATGCTGTCATCACTAGCGCTGGTGTGGTCAACATCACATCGCTTGCAAAAACCGGCACGGGCACTTGGACTCTCTCCGGCGCCAGCACTTACACTGGCGCAACCACGGTCAGCGGCGGCACGCTCGATCTCGGTGGCGGAACGGCTAACGGGGCATTGTCCTCCCCGACTCTTGCGCTCGCTGGCGGAACGTTGAGCTACACTCGCTCTGGCAATACTACCCAAAGCTTCACCACCACCAATATCAGCGCCCCCTCGCAGGTATCAGTGGTTTCTGGAAACACTCTCAATCTCGGTACCGTCGTGCGCGGCGCTGGGGGAGCACTTGATTTTTCCACCACTGGAGCTGGAACCGTCGCCGCACTCACGGCAAGCAACGTCAACGGCATCATGCCCGGCTTTACCTTCGGCAACACATGGGCGGTCGCCAACGGAGCCGGCGTGGCGATCAGCGGCTTGGTTTCCTACACCCTGACCAGTGTGGCCGGCACAACAGGAGCTAATTACTTAAACGGCAATATCGACGTGGACAACAGCGCTGGCCTGATTGACGCCGCCATCGCCGGTAACAGTTTGCGCTTCAATTCTTCAGCAGCGAACACCTTGACTCTGGCGGCTGGCTCGAATGTCCTCAGCGGAGGCGGCATATTAGTGAACAGTGCCGTCGGCAGCAATCTCTCCACCATCACGGGTGGAACACTCACAGGTTCTGCCAACCAAAATCTGGCCATCATCCAGAACAACACTTCGGGCGGACTCACGATTTCGTCCAGCATCGTCGACAACACCAGCACGTCCGTCACCAAGTCCGGTGCCGGATTGCTCACGATCGATGCCGCGAATACCTACACTGGCGGCACCACCATCAACGCAGGCACCTTGCAACTGAGCGGCGCAGGCACGCTGGGGCCGGTCGCGGCAAGGGTTGCTGTCAGCAGCGGTGCGGTGCTCGACCTCAACGGCACGAATCAGTCCATCACTTTGGCCGCAGGAAACGGGGTCGGCACCGTCGCTAATAATTCAGGGAGCGGCACCTCGTTTCTGACTTTGACAGCAACCGTCGTTACGGATGCCGGTCTTCTTACGATTGCCGATAGCACCTCCACGCCAGGGGGAAAGGTGGCTGTTGTCGTCGCAAACAACATGCAGATCCCCAGTAATTTGAATTCCTACTCCGGCGGCACGACGGTCAATGCCGGGGCATTCTTCTATCTCAACTTTTCTTCACCCTTGGGGGCTGGAACCGGACCAATCACTCTGCCCGCAGGAACCGGCGCTACAGCAACAAGCAGTGGCCTGCTGGTTGATGGTGGGGCCACCTACGCCAACGACATCACCGGAGCGGGCTACGTCCACAATAACTCGAACGGCGTTGGCACTGCCGTGTTGACGGGCACCCTGAATACCTCTGGCACGTTCAATTTCCGCAACGCAGCAGCTAGCTTCAACTTCGCTGGCAGCGGAAACAGCACCCTCACTGGCATCATCGGCCCTGTAGGAGCAGCAAATGCCTTCGGACCCAATGCCACGGTGGCTGGCGGCAGCATCATCAAATCCGGCACCGGCACGCTGACTCTCAGCGGCGCAAATGCTTACACTGGCAGCACGACCATCAACGGCGGCATCCTGCGGGTAAACGGCGGTGGCGCCATCCCGAATGCCGGACTGGTCACACTGGCCGATGCATCCGGCGTAAACTTTCAGGTGATTGGCAGCGAAACCATCGGCGCACTCGCTGGTGGTGGCGCGACCGGGGGCGCAGTGTCGATCGACGCAGGGCAAACTCTCACTCTCAGCAGCGGCACCCAGACATACTCTGGCACAATCAGTGGGGATGGAACGTTGACAGTCTCCGGTGCGAATCAAACCCTGAACGGAGCGCTGTCCCACACCGGTGGCGTCAACGTCACCGGCGGCACCCTGACCCTCGGTAGTTCGAGCAACACTTACACTGGTGCCACAGTCATCGGCTCCGCAAGAGGCATCATCGTGACCGCCAACAATGGCCTCGGTGCCACCGGCACGGGCAACGAGACGACCATCACCGGCACGGGTGGAGGGTTGGTCAGTGGTGTGCTCGGACTTTCGGGCGGAATCACTTATTCTGCGGCTGAAAAGGTCATCGGATCGGGAGTCGGCAACACCGCAGCGCTCACGGGCTTCACTGCAGCCCAGCGTGGCTTCATCCAGTCGGTGAGCGGCAACAACACCTTTGCAGGCGACATCGAACTGAGTGGCAATGGCCTTTCCCGCATCGGCACCCAGGATGGAGCGTCGCTCACCCTTACTGGCGCGATTACCCAAGGAGCGGGCATCACCACCGCCAACATCTTGTTCCGTGCCGGCGGCCTCGCTGGCGATTTCGTCACGCTCTCAAATGCGGGCAACTCCTTTGGTGGTGATTCGCAGGTCTTCACCGCCTTGGCGACCCCGGGAAGTTACGCGGGCGTCCGCCTCGGAATCAATAATGGCCTGCCCACGAACCTGACCATCTCCGGCTTTGGTACAACTGGAACGAGCACCGCGCTCGACCTCGCTGGCTTCAATCAATCATTGAACGGCCTGATCACCGGAGGCTCCCCGATGAGCATCGTCAACTTGAACACCGGCACTCCGTCAACGCTCACCTTGAATCCGACGGTGGACAAGACATCGGGCAACACGCCGATTCTCGGCGGTGGCGTGCTCGGCGTAATCGACGTAGTAAAAGATGGCGCGCTCACCCAAACCCTCACCAGCGTGAACACCTACACCGGCACAACGACCATCAACGCAGGCACGCTGCTAGTTGGAGTTGGCGGCAGCATCAGCGGCAGCACGACCACGGTGAATGCAACCGGAACACTCGGCGGCAGCGGCACGACCGGTCCAATCATCCTCGCTGGCGGCACACTCGCCCCCGGCCTCAGCCCCGGCATCTTGAGCAGCGGCAACGCTACCTTCTCCGGCGGCACCGCGGCGTTTGAAATCACCGGTACCACCGTCGGAACGCAGTATGACCAACTCTCCGTGACAGGAACGGTGGGCTTCACCGCGAATACCGCGCTCACCATTAGCCTCGGAATATTCGATCCTGCGGACAACGACGCGTTTATCCTCATCAGCAACAACGATACGGATGCCGTCTCCCTCGGTGGATTCGGCTTCACCTACCTCGGCAGTCCGCTGACGGAAGGCGCGAGCTTTATCGTAGGCGCACAGGCATTCACCATCAGCTACGCCGCCGGCAGCGACTCCAACGACGTCGTCCTCACCGCAGTGCCTGAGCCCGGAAGCGCGCTCATGCTCATCGGCGGACTGGCGACGCTCCTCGGCCTCCGCCGCCGCCGTCAATAATACCATCTTCCATAGATAAAGAGACTGAAGCATATAGAAAGGCAGACGCGGGGATCGGGTCGCCCTGACGGGGTTGCACCCGTCAGGGCTCCCACACCACCGGACGTGCGGTTTTCCGCATCCGGCGGTTGGAACCAAGGGAAC
>JAYUSJ010000397.1:0-9943 GCA_043755735.1 Verrucomicrobiaceae bacterium
TACATTCCCATACGCCACATACAGGTAACTCAGCGCCCACAGAATCAGCGCCGACGGAAGAACAAACAGCACGCCCGCCACAATGCCGCCCCACGTCCGGTGCAGCAGCCAGCCGAGATAAATCGCGAGTTGCTGCGCCTCCGGTCCGGGCAGCAACATGCAGAAATTCAGCGCATGCAGAAAGTGGGCCTCATCGACCCACCGCCGCTTTTCCACGATCTCGCGGTGCATGATCGCGATCTGCCCCGCGGGCCCGCCGAAGCTGATAAAGCCAAGCTTTAGCCAAAAGCGAAATGCCTCTGCAAAACCCGGGTGTGCGGCTGCATCCATACACGAAGTCGTGGCGCTATTTTGCCGCCGCGCGCCCGACTCCGTAATAGATAAAGCCGAGGTCCTTCATCGTTTGCGGGTCAAAGAGATTGCGACCGTCAAAGACAAGCGGCGTGTGCATCCGCTCGCGAACTTCGTTCAAATTCTGGTTCGCAAAATCCTTCCATTCCGTTGCGATAACCAGCGCTTCAGAACCGTCGATTGCTTCAAGAGCGGAGGCCGCAAGTGTCACACTCTCGGGGATGAGGTTCCATTCACGCGCCTTCTCCATTCCTTTCGGATCGTAAGCGGTTACGATGGCACCTTCGTTCACGAGACGATTGATCAACTCGATCGGCACGGAGTTACGCACGTCGTCGGTGTCTGGCTTGAACGTGAGCCCCCACACCGTGATCTTCTTATCCTTCAGCACCCAGAGCCCGTCGCGCATCTTGCGCAGGAAGCGCTCAAGCTGGCTCTCGTTGATGCGCTCGACTTCCTTCAAAAGGTTGAACGGCACGCCGATTTCCTCGGCAATGGCGATGAACGCCTTCACGTCTTTCGGGAAGCACGAACCACCGTAGCCGAGACCTGCGTTCAGAAACTGCCGGCCGATTCGACGATCCATACCGATTCCGTCGGCGACCATTTCCACGT
The DNA here is from genome assembly GCA_043755735.1 of Verrucomicrobiaceae bacterium. Taxonomy (GTDB): domain Bacteria; phylum Verrucomicrobiota; class Verrucomicrobiia; order Chthoniobacterales; family Chthoniobacteraceae; genus SXWH01. Next base: position 967 of record JAYUSJ010000397.1, read on the forward strand.
CTGCGCCGCTCGCTTCGCAAATCGCACTGACAGCGTTGATGTAGCTGATTTTCAGCGAGAGGAATGAGTTCGCGGCGTGCTTGATGAGTTCCGCGGAATTGATGTCCGTGACGAGAATCGGCGCCATGAACGGCTCGTAAACGCGCTTCATCAAATCGGTCGCGCGCTCGCTTCCGCAGCCGATGACGATGCGATCGGGCTTCATCAAATCCGGCACCGCGCAGCCTTCGCGAAGGAACTCCGGATTCGAAACCACGTCGAACGCCGCTTCTTTATTGTAACGCTGAATCGTTGCTGCAACCCGCTCTCCGGTTTTCACGGGGACGGTCGACTTATCGACGACGACGCGATACTGGCCGGGCTTGAGCGCCGAGGCAATCTCGCGGGCGACTCGCTCGATGAATGTCATATCCACCGAACCATCCGGCTGCGGAGGCGTGGGCACCGCGATGAAAATCACCTGCGAGGCATCGACGCCTTCCTGAATGCTGTTGGTAAAACGCAGACGTTTCGCCGACACATTGCGCTTCACCAACTCTTCGAGGCCGGGCTCGTAAATCGGGATTTTTCCCGCCTGAAGCATGTCCACTTTCCGCTGGTCGTTATCGACGCAAATGACGCTGTGGCCTACTTCAGCGAAGCAAGCTCCTGTAACAAGGCCCACGTAACCGGAGCCGATAATGCAAAGTTCCATTAGATTTATATTTCCGCGCTGATGTAGTGGGGAAGCCCGCTCAGTGCAAGTCCGCTACCACGGCTTCCGCTGGAACCACCACCATTCCAGCAGCAAAACTCCGTAGCCGCACAGAGCAACGAGCCACCAGAGTGAGCGATCGGTTTTTTTCGCAGTCTCCTCCACCGCGACCGCCACGCTATCGCCAAACTCGACCTCCTCCACCGCTTTCAAACTGGTCTCCTGCAGCGACAGCAGACTCGCGCCAACGCGATAATCGCCGCCGGGGCCGGCAAGGCGGTATTCCCCCACGCGTGCCGCGGGAATTCCCGATGCGATACCGCTTTCCGGAAGTTTCTCCTTCCGACTTCCCGCCGGACCATCCACGCGCACTTCGCCAGCACCTCCAAATGTCTGCGGCGGCAGAACGCCGGTGGCGACTGCATTTGCTTCGGAGGTTCCCGACATCTTCCGCGCGTATTCGACGAGATTGCTCACCCACACCGGGAACGCCACGCGAAACGGCATCGTGCTCCGGTCCGGGTGAAAGAGCAATTGCACGCGCCCGACGTCACCCTCGAAACGCCCAAGCATCAACGGGCCGTGCGTGCCGTCCACAAGCACTTCATATCCCGATGCACCGACCGTCTTATCATCCCGAGCGACCACGGGATCGTCGCTGAAGAGCACTTCGTCGAAGCTCATGTGCTGAAGGACCGGCGAGTCGCGCCGCCAGTCGATCGCTGCAACACTCCCCTTCCCCACGATGATCGAATTCGCCAATTCCGGCGGCACGAATCCGATGCCGACGGAGAGCCTTGCCGTGGTTTTCAGAGCATCCGGAGTCTCGGCAAAAAGAAGATCGTAGCTGTTTGGCGAAGGCGTGTCTTTTGTCGGAAAAATGCGGAGCCCATCCATCGTGCCGAGCGCCCGGCGAATGCCACCCAAGGACTCCGGCGCGAACACATCCAGCGGACGAATTGCGGGAAGGAAGACCCACGCATCATTGTCACTCGCCAGCGAATCCCCTGGACCCGCCTCCACCACCGCGCGGACAAAAGTCGCAGTCTCGCCGCTGATTCGAAATGCCAGCCGCGGTGCTGCGGAATCGCCGCCAACCGCAATCGATTCACGCGCCAGCACTTGTTCCCCGGAACGAAGAGCCACCGCAACCGACCCCGCCGGATGCTCCGCCGATGTTGCGATCTGAACGAAAACATCCCAATCCGATCCAGCCGAACGGCGCGCACTCAGCGCTACAATGCCCGCATTCGCGCCCGCGGCCGGGAGCTTTTGCAGCTCGATTTGGAATGGCAGCTCGAAGTTCGTTTTGCCCGGAAGATTTCCATCGGTGAGCAGAACGACGTTCTCAAATGGATGCGTGCGCGCCATCGCCTGCGCAACGCGGAGCGCCTCCTCGATGTTCCCCGCGACATCCTCCACTTCGAGAGCATCGAGCACCGCCCGCAACTCGCTTTTACTGTTGGTAAACGCCGTTGCTCGACGCGCCGTTTTCCCAAATGCGATGAGCGCCATCTCCTGCTCGGGCGCAAGCGCTTCGATGCGTTCGCGGATGCGCGCCTTTGCTTCATCGAGCCGCGATTTACCGTTCAGCATCGCAGCCATGCTCGCGGAAACATCCACCAGCACCGGGAGCCGTGTGCCCGCTTTTGGCTCGCGCTTTAGAAAGGGCTGCATCGCGGCGAGCGCGAGCAATGTGAGCAGGAGGATTTGAAGGAGAAGGAGGATGTTTCGCTTAAAGCGCTGGAACGGCGAATTCACCCGCTGGTCGCTGAGCACCTGCCGCCACAGGACCAGCGACGGCACCATCTGCCGTGGCCGACGCAGCTTCAAAAAATAGAAGATGATCAGCGGCACAAGCAGGCCGAAAAGCCAGGCGCTCGACAGCGAGGAAAAGCTCATTCCCTGCTCCCTGCCGGATTCCCCGAGCTACGTCAACGGAACGATCACGCGGATTTATCCGCCGGGACTATTTCGAAAGCCACTGGTCGCCGTTCTCGGCGAGTGCGTCAACGATGCCTTGCAGCGTCGCGAGGCGCGCGTATTCGGTGTGCGGGATGGTGATGTTGAGCTCCGTCTCGATGAAGAAAACGAACGACGCCATATCGAGCGAATCGAGCCCCTGTTTGCGCAGCGGAATGGCCGGGTCAAAAACAGACGAGTCTTTGCCGAGGTCGGCTTTATCCATGATTTCTCGGAGTTGCGGGATGGTGATGGTCATAAAATTGGGTGTAATTGGAATGACGAATGACGAATGACGAAACGCAAGCGTGAAGAGTGATTCGTCATTCGTCATTCCCCACTGTCCGGGTGATCAGCGTGCTGGACCAGGAAAGGCCAGCGCCGAAGCCGCAGAGGACGATTCGCCTCGCGTCGGGGTTGGCGATCTCGCCAGCGAGAATGAGCGGGATGGAAGATGAGACGGTGTTGCCGCAATCGGCGATTGCGAGGGGAACGCGAGCGGGATCAAGCTGGAGGAGCTTCGTGAGTGTATCGACGATGAACTTACTGCCCTGATGGAAGATGAAGCGATCCACATCGCCGGGCAGCGTTTCATTTTCCACGAGCAAACGGCGGATGTCGGCGGGGACGTGTTTGGCGGCGAAGTTAAAGATGGCGCGGCCATTCATGTAGAGCGGGCCGGCGGCGGGGCTGGTGAGTTCGGCGGATTCCGCGCCGATGGTGCCGAAGGTGAAACGGCCTGTGGTGAAGACCGGGTTTTCGCCGAGCCATGTGCAAGTGGCGGCGTCGCCGAAAAGGAGCGCGGTGTTTTTATCGGCGGGATCGATGATGGAGGAATATGGGTCGGCGGTGAAGAGCAGCGCGTTGCGTAGTCCGTGCTCACGCATGAATGCCTGGACGATGGATAGCGCAGTGACGTAGCCGGAGCAGGCGAGCGAGATGTCGAAGCTCGCGCAGCGTGTGGGGAGGCCGAGTGCGCCGTGGAGGCGGGCGGCGACGTGGGGGATTTGGGTGCCGGGATTTTGGGTGACGACGACAATGCACTCGATGCTCTCCATCGCGGGGCCACCCCGCTCGGCGAGGTTTTGCGCGGCCTTTACACAGAGGTCGGTGGTGGTTTCCTCGGGGGCTTTGATGGCGCGGTTGTGGACGCCGATTTTTCCTTCGAGGAATGCGGCGTCGATTTCAAACTCGGCGAGCCGCGTGCGGTTTTCGATGCGCCCGGCGGGGATGTAGGTGCCGATGTTGCGAATGCCGATCATGGTGCGGGCAGGAGCGAGAAGTAGAGGTTGCCGAGCGGTAAACCGTCGCCGAAGAGCGCGGACCGTGTGATGCGGAAATTGGAGTGCCCGAGAAACTGTACCTCGATGCGCGCAAACTGCGACTGCCGGAAACTTTGCGGAAGCTGCAAACGGGTGAAAAGCCACTTTCCTTTTGCTTCGGGAAAGCACCGCGTGAGCAGTTCTTTGTTCAACGAAACGACAAGCTCGGCATTGGAGAATCCCGACGGCGGCGCAATGGCGATGCGGCGGGTGGTTGCGTCGAGCTCCATCTGCGCCACGAGTGCCGGTTCGTCGTATGGCTCGCGGAGCGTGATGGGCTCGCCGTTTTCCGCAACGACGAGCGTGCGTCCGTTAAAACGAAACACTGCGTGAACACCCTCGGACGGGCTTTCCTCGGCAGGAATTTCCCGCACGGTGACATTCGTGGTGACGAGGCGATGGCAGACGAGATCCACTTTCTCCAACACGATACCGCGCCCGGTGAGAGCGTCGCACATCGCGTCGTGGATGTCCGGCCCCTGCACATAAGTGCGCGCACCCTTGAAGCGAAGCGTGAGTGAAAAATCAGCGATCATGGCGATGACGCGTGTGTACGCGGAGGTGCTGCGAATGCGGAAGCGCGAAGTTCCCGGACACCACTTCGCCCGCTGGCACGGCACGGATGACCACGCTTCCGAGTTGCACGCGGGCACGGTCGCCGATCTCTATGCCGTCGGAAATCACCGCCGCCGGTCCGACCCAGACATCGCTGCCGATGCGTGCAGTCCCCGCGAGGACCGCCCGTGCGCCGATGCACGTGGCCCGTCCGATGATGCAGCCGTGGCCGATGCTCGCGCCGGGGCCGAGTTTCACGTCGTCGCCGATTTCCGTATAGTCGCTAAAGTACGGACGTTGAATGAGCGCCGCCGAAAGAATCTCGCAGCGCTTCCCGATTCGCACACCGCCGGCAAATTCGATGATCGTGTTTTCCCCGCCGACAAACGTGTCCTGCAATCCGCGCCCGCCGATGACAACATGTGGCCCGATGAGCGTGCCGGCTCCAATCATTGAAAAATCTTCGATCACCGCGTGCGCTCCAATGGTAACGCCGGATTCGATGATAACATTCCGCCCAACCACCGCCGTCGGCGCGATTCGTGCCGACTCGTGGATCTGCGACTCCCCGTGCAGCGCCATCGAGCCCGCCGTAAAGAGCGCGTTATGCAGCGCATAGAAGGCCGCCTTTGGTTCATCCACTACGACACATCCTTTTTCCGCACCGACCGCACCCGCCAAAGCAGTCGTTGTGATAACTGCGGTCACATTCGGGTTCTCGTTCGCGAGGTGGATGGCAGCCTCTTCGAGCGCGTAGCACGCAGCACCCGCGCGCGGCGAACGCGGCGGATGCGTGAGCTGCACGTCTGCGTCCCGGACGACGCTCGTCGATGAGAAAAATTGAGCTAAACGCATGGCGTATATGTCCAGTCGAGCAACGGGCGCACCGTGCCGATCCATTTTCCAAACCAGTATCGCGAAACCTCACCCTCGGCGACCTCGAACGTGAAAAGGTTCTGATGATCTTCCAGCGGGCGGCCTTTTTCCACGAGCAACACGCGGACGCGATAATTGTTGTCGTTCATCAAATTCGCAGGGATGTGGCAGACAGCACGCGCAACACCCTGCGGTGTCTCGACGCGCGGCGACGCAGTATTAAACGCAGCGACATCGTCGTCGGTGTAAAGCAGCAGGCTCACATTGAGCGTTGCGCCGGGCTTGCCGTTCCAGAACTCAAATTCCAAATCGAACGCCGTCTGCACATCAAGCACGCCCGATTCACTCTTCGGCACGAGCCGCGCAGAAAGCAGCCGCACTTCGCCCGGCGGATGCTCGGTGCCCGGCGCGCGCCATTCGCGATCGGTGCTGGCGGCGAGCGTCGTGGAGAGATAGCGGCGCACCACTTCCTCGGTCGTCCCGGTGAACTCCAGCCGCCCGCGGTTTAGCAGCACGCCGCGCTGGCAGAGCGTGCGGACGGCGGTGAGATTGTGGCTCACGAAAAGAATCGTGCGGCCAGATTTCGAGGCGTCGCTCATCTTACCGAGACACTTGCGCTGAAACGCGCCATCGCCCACTGCGAGCACTTCATCGACCACCAAAATCTCCGGCTCCAAATGCGCCGCGACGGCAAACGCCAGCCGCACATACATGCCCGAGCTGTAGCGTTTCACCGGCGTATCGAGAAACTTCTCCACTTCGGCGAAAGCGATGATCTCATCGAACTTCGCGCGGATTTCTTTCTGCGACATGCCGAGGATTGCGCCGTTCAGAAAGATGTTTTCGCGCCCCGAAAGCTCCGGGTGAAAGCCCGTGCCGACTTCCAGCAAACTCGCGATTCGGCCCCGGATGCGCAGCTCGCCCTCCGTGGGCTCGCTGATCTGGCTCAGCACTTTCAGCAGCGTCGATTTCCCCGCGCCGTTGTGGCCGACGATGCCGAGCACTTCGCCCTCCGCGACATCGAACGAAATATCCCGAATCGCCCAAAACTCTTTCGTCTCCGCAGCCGCCTCCTTTTTCCCCGAGAGCCGCCGCGCCAGAGCTGCAAGCTGGTCGCGCAGCGTGTCGTGCTGCGCCGTCCCGCCGAGCATGAACTTTTTCCCCACGCCCCGAATGCTGATGGCCGGGTCGCTCATTTAGACGATGTCGGCGAAGGTTTTCTCCACCTGCCGAAAGTACACGAGGCCCGTGACGAGCACGACGAGCGTGAGTCCGAGGCTCATGAAAAAGCCCGGCCACCACGGCACAAATCCGTCGCCGAGCACACACCAGCGGAACCCATCAATAGCGCCGACGACGGGATTCAAATTATAGAGCAGCCACCATTTCTGCGGGATCACCGTCTGCCACAAAAAGCCCACCGGCGTCACGTAAGTGCCGATGCGCACGATGAACGGGACGACAAACCTCACATCGCGATACTTCACATTCAGCGCTGAAAACCACACACCCGCCGCGAATGCTGCGAGAAAAGCCGTGGCGAAAAACAGCGGCAGCAACAGCAAATGCGGGCGAAACGCGACGCCGTAAAAAGGCATCATCACAAATAGAATCGCCGTCGCTATCAGCGTATCCAGCGTCCCACTCAGCACGGCGCTGATGGGAATGATGAGCCTTGGGAAATAGACCTTCGAGATGATGCGCGCCGACGAGACAAGCGACGCGCTACTCTCGCCGAGCGCATTCGAGAAAAACAACCACGGCACCAGCCCCGCCAGCGTCAGGATCGCGTAAGGCGCCCCCATCGAGTCAAACTTCGCCAGCTTCCCAAAGACGAGCGTGAGCACGACCATCGTGAGCAACGGCTGAAGCACCGCCCAAGCAATGCCGAGATACGTCTGCTTGTAGCGCAGCAAAATATCCCGCCATGCGAGCAATCCCAGCAGCTCGCGAAAACGCCAAATCTCCCCGAGGTTCAGGCTGATGAGCCCTCGACTCGGTCGCAGGATGCGTTCGGTTTTGGTGTGCGCGGACATTATGGGTTTGGGTGCAGGGGCGGGGAGATTTCCTAGTTGCCGGCTTTTCGGCAAATGAAATCACGCCCCGATCCCCGATATCCCTTGCGTCACGTGGAAGCGTCGATCCGCGATGGCTGGGGGCGTTCCCTCGTTTGGAAGACGCATGTAAATCTATCACCGCCGTTTTCTCAGCCTGCAATCTCCCGGAGGAACCAGTCGAAGCCGGGTGCGGCGGCGAAGGAATCTTGGGTGGTCGGCTTGAAGGCGAAGGTGCGGGCCCCGACTTTCGCTTTGCCGATGACTTCGGCCACGATGCCGAAGTGGTCGCCGCCCGCCACACTGCCGAGGGCTTGGCCTTTGATGACGATGCTGGCGATGGTGGAGAATCTCGTCGTCACGTCGTTGATGCCGATAGTTTTCACGTCGTCGCTGGTGCCGGTGAGGTTGTCGAGGCCGGGGGCGGTGCCTGCGCGGAGGCTGCTGGCGAGCCATTCGCGGCCCACGGCGAGTTTGCCGAGCGAGGCGTCGGCGTTGTTGTTGCGCCCGAGGATGATGGTGTTGCCCTCGACGTTGCCGCCGATGGTGAGCTTGCCGAGGACGAGGTCGGGGCCTTTTCCGACACTCGCGGTTTGGGCAAATGCCTCGATGGTGCTGCCGATGAGGTCGCCGCCGATGGCGATGCTTCCGATGCGAGTGGTGGCTTGGATGCGGCCATCGTCGCGGAAGGTGCCGCCTATTTTAATGGTGCCGATTCCGGTGTTGGTTTGGATGGTGCTGTCGCTGACGCTACCGCCGACGGTGAGGCCGAGAATGCCGCCGCCGATGTTGTTGGCAAAGATGCCGGTGCTGCGGATGTCGGTCTTCACGGTGATTTTGCCGATGCCGTGCTTGCCGTTGATTTCATCGCCCTGCTGGGAGGTGCCGCCGAGAGTGCCGAGGGAGTGGACGGTGAGGCTGGCGATGGCGACGCGGTTCCTGTTGCTGTCGCCGACGTCGAGGTCTTGCAGTTCGCCCGCGATCACGACGTTGCCGAGGTCGGTGGTGTCTGCGTCGATTTCGCCGACGTTCACGAAGCCGTTGCCGCCGCCGGGGCCGGGTTCGGCGGTGATGGTGAGGTTGAAGGCGACGTTGCCCGGCGCGGGGGTGAGAATGAGTGTTTTCAAAAGCCCGCCGCCGCTCGCTGCGGCGGTGATCTCGAAGTTGCTCGGCGAGAAGACACCGAGTGTGCGTTTCACCGTCACGAGGTCGCCGTCCACATCCGTGAAGGTCGCGGTTTTGTTGTCGGTGGAAAATGCGAGGTTCGCTCCGCCGAGGGCGACGGTGGGTGTGGTGGAGCCGAGTTCGCGGATGATGAAATCGAACATCGGATTCTCCGCACCTGCGCCGTCGAGTGTGGGTGCCGCGAAGAATGCGTCGTCGCTTCCTTTCACAAAAGCGAACGTGCGCCCGCCGACTTTCGCTTTGCCGACCTGCTCGGCGAGCACGCCAAACATATCCGTCGTCACGCCCGCTGTGCCGAAGGCTTGGCCGACGACGGTGAAGCTGCCGAT
>JAYUSJ010000398.1:0-9832 GCA_043755735.1 Verrucomicrobiaceae bacterium
GCACGCAGGCTATCGCGCCGACAAGCTCGTGAAGCTGGACATGCTCGTGAACGGGGAAATCGTGGACGCATTCAGCAGCATCGTGCATCGCGACAAGGCGGAGTCCCGCGGACGCGCCATCGCTGCGAAGCTGAAGGAAGTCATCCCGACCCAGCTCTACCAGGTCGCCATCCAGGCAGCCGTCGGCGGGAAGATCGTGGCCCGCGAGAGCATCAGCGCCATGCGCAAAAACGTGACGGCGAAGTGCTACGGCGGAGACATCAGCCGCAAGCGCAAGCTGCTCGAAAAGCAGAAGGAAGGTAAGAAGCGCATGAAGGCGATCGGTCAGGTGAACATCCCGCAAGAGGCGTTCATCGAGGTGCTGAAGACGAACTAGTGCTCTGACAGTCGTCGTGTTTATCGGTTGTGATTTGTGATTAGTCGCAAGCGGATAACCACGCCAACACGCTTGCGACCAGTCACCATTCACGAGTCACAAGTCACGGCAGGATTGCTCAAGCGGTTACCATCACCTCACGACTAACAGAGCACCAGGCTGCGCGCTGGGACTTGTGATTGTGATTGTCGTGCGGGATTGCATCAGGCAATTCGCACGCCGTCCGGCCTTTGCCGCCATGAATATCAAACCGCTCCTTTTCTCCATCGCAGCCGTCGCCCTGTCCATCCATGCCGCGCCCATCGCGCTGCATCCGGAGAATCCGCATTTCTTCCTCTACGAAGGAAAGCCGACGGTGCTCATCACGTCCGGCGAGCACTACGGCGCGGTCATCAATCTGGACTTCGACTACGTCAAATACCTCGACACGCTCGCAGCCGACGGTCTGAACCTCACGCGCACTTTCACCGGCGCATACATCGAGCCGCAGGGCGCTTTCAATATCGCCGAGAACACCCTCGCGCCAAAGGCCGGTCGCTTCATTTCGCCGTGGGCGAGGAGCGAGCAGACGGGCAACGCGAGTGGCGGGAACAAGTTTGACCTCACGAAATGGGACCCTGCGTATTTCTCGCGGCTCAAGGATTTCGTCGCGCAGGCTGGAAAGCGCGGCATCGTCGTGGAGCTCGCGCTTTTTTGCCCGATGTATGAGGAAATGCAGTGGAAGCTGAGCCCGATGAACGCGGCGAACAACGTCAACGGCATTGGCGCCATCGGGCGCAACGACATCCACACGCTCGACAAAAATGGCGGCTTGCTCGCGGTGCAGGAGGCGCTCGTGCGCAAGATCGTCGCCGAGCTGCGCGACGCCGAGAACCTCTGCTACGAGATTTGCAACGAGCCGTATTTCGGCGGCGTGACGATGGCATGGCAGCACCACATCGCCGATGTCATCACCGATGCGGAGAAGGATTTCGCCCGCAAGCATCTCATCACGCAAAACATCGCGAATGTCTCCGCGAAAATCGAGAAGCCGCACCCGGCCATCTCGGTGTTCAATTTCCACTACGCCAACCCGCCCGCCGCAGTGGCGCTCAACTACGGGCTCAACAAAGTCATCGGCGACAACGAGACCGGCTTCAAAGGAACGGCCGACGCTCACTACCGGATGGAAGCGTGGGAGTTCATCCTCGCGGGCGGCGGGCTCTACAACAACCTCGACTACTCGTTCACCGCCGGGCACGAGGACGGCACATTCAAGTATCCACCGAAGCAGCCCGGCGGCGGCAATCCCGGCTTCCGGAAGCAGATGAAACTGCTCAAGGACTTCATTCATAGCTTCGAGTTCGTGAAGATGAAACCCGCCCGCGACGCCATTCGCGAGCCGCTGCCGAAAGACGCCCGCTGCCAGGTGCTCGCGGAGCAGGGCCGGCAGTACGCCGCGTATTTCAAAGGCGCGCCGAAGTTCGCATTCACCATCGATCTTCCTGCGGGAGACTATCAGGTTCGGTGGCTCGACGTAGTCACGGGCCGCAACGAAGCACCGCCGAGAATGACGCACGCAGGCGGCGCTGCGAAGTTCCAGATCCCGGACGGCTTCGAAGAGTGCGCATTCAGATTGATTCGCGAGGCGAAGTGAACCGGCGGGTTGCGGAAGCCGTCCCGTAATTGTTTTGTCTGCCCTGTCTTGAAGAAACCACTCCACACACTCATCGCAGGAAAAGCGCGGCAGGTCGCGCTGCTCGTGGAGACGGCCATCGTCTCGGGGCGCGAGATTTTGAAGGGCATCGGCCGCTTTCTCCGCGAGGGGCATCCGTGGTCGGTCGTGCATGAGCCGCGCAATTTGCTCGATCCCGCGCCGGATTGGATCCGGCCCTGGAAAGGGAGCGGCGTCATCGCGCGCATCTCGTCGCGGGAGATGGCGCGGACGCTTCAGCGAACGGGGCTGCCGGTCGTGGATGTGCTCGGGCTGGTGAAGGACACGCCGTTTCCGCTCGTGCATGTGGATAATGCGGCGCTGGCACGGCTGGCCGTGGAGCATCTGTCTTCGCAGCGTCCGGCGAGTCTTGGATTTTACGGGTTCAAAGGCGAGAATTGGTCCGAGCAGCGGCGCGACGCGTTTGTCGGCGCGGCGGAATTGCTCGGATATCGACCGCTCGTCCTCGAAGTGGAGCGGGCGGCGCGGTTTCGCGGGGCGTCGCAAACGCGGCTCGCGCAATGGCTGAAGTCCCTGCCGAAGCGCTCGGGCGTGATGGTGTGCAACGACGAACTCGCGAGCGACCTGCTCCAGACGAGCCGCCGCGAAGGAGTGGCGGTGCCCGCGGACCTCGCCGTCATCGGCGTGGACGACGACGAAGCGCTGTGCAGCATTGCGTGCCCGGCGCTCACGAGCATCCGCGCGGCGCACGCGGAGGTCGGGTATCAAGCGGCGAAACTGCTCAATCAAATGATGAAGGGCATCGCGCCCAAGCAGCGGCAGATCCTGATTTCACCGGGCGACGTCATCGCGCGTCAATCCACCGACCCCATGCAAGTGGCGGACCCGCAATTGCAGCGCGCGCTCGCATTCATCGACAGGCAGTCGCGCGAAAAACTCAGCGTGGACGAAGTGGCACGCGCGGCGGGACTCTCTCGCTCCGTCCTCCAGCGGAGGTTCCGCGCGCACTTTGGGGGGACGGTGCTCGACGCGATTCAGGAACGCAAAATCCAAACCGCCTGCCGCCTGCTCATGGAGACGGAAATGAAGCCCGCCGAGATCGCCGACCGCGCCGGATTCCTCCACCCCGAATATTTCGCCGCAGTCTTCAAAAAGATGATGGACTGCACCCCGCGCCAGTATCGACAGGCCGTGCGGCGCGAAGCGTGATACCGGCGCTGAACGGGTGTCTCTTTTTCGCCTCCCTCATGCGGTTGCAAAAAGCGCATCGACCGACTTCTTGTGCCGGCTAACACGCATTTCTCACACCGATCTCCAGCAGATTCAGGGAGGCCAGCAGATTCATTTGACACAGCAATCTGCTGGCCTCCCTGAATCTGCTGGAAATAACAAAACAATCTGTGGTCCTTCGCTTCAAGGTGTGAGAACTGCGGGCTAAGCCCGGCGCGCTGTGTAAAGCGACACGATGCCGCCGGTCAGTGGTTCGCATTTTGCGCCGGTGAATCCGCAACTTTCTATGAGCGTGTTCATCGACGTTCCGCATGGGAATGTTTCGATCGAATCGGCGAGGTAGTCGTATGCGGATTTCTCGCCCGTCACCAGCGATGCGAGGCGCGGCATGATGCGATGGAGATAAAAGCGGTAGAGCGTCCGGAGCGGTTGCGGCGGCACCGAGAAATCGAGCACGAGCAGCAGTCCGCCGGGGCGGATGACGCGGGCCATTTCGCCCAGCGCGCGGGACCAGTCCTCCATATTGCGAAGCCCGAAGGCGACGGTCAGTACGTCGAAATGAGCAGCGGGGAAGGGGAGCGCGAGCGCATCGGCGAGCACAATGTTTTTCACGCCTTTGACCTTTGCCCGGTCGAGCATTGGCTGGCAGAAATCGGTGGCGATGATGGTGGCGTCGGGACATGCCTTTTGCAGCGCGAGAGCGATATCTCCGCTGCCGGTCGCCACATCGAGAATGCGGGCGGGTTTCTCCGCGCGAACGATTGCGGCTGCGCGACGACGCCAGAGGAAATCCATTCCTCCGCTGAGTAAATGATTCGCAAAATCGTAGCGGCCCGCAATGGCCCCGAACAGGCGCTTCACACCCGCACCTTTTCCAGGCTCGGGTGTCGGGCTGGGCGTTGTCGTTAAAATCGGCATTTCAAAGGCATATCAAATGCTTTTTGCTTATGTGTCGAACGTATCCTGCTACGTTCCGCACAGCCCAATGATTGAAAAACCGTCGCTTGCCAGAATACTCGTCATCGATGACGAGCCGTCCAACGTCCGCCTCCTTGAGCGGGTGTTGGAGCTTTTTGGTGGAGTGGAGTGGCGCTGTACGACGGACCCGCGGGAGGCGGTGCCGCTGTTCGCAGAGTTTCAGCCGGACCTTGTTCTCACGGACCTGCATATGCCGCATTTGGACGGGTATCAGGTCATTTCTCAAATCCGGCAACTGGTCGATGAGAGCAGTTTTCTCCCTATCATCGTGTTGACCGCAGACGTTTCACCCGAGACGCGGAGGAAGGCGCTTCGGCTGGGCGCGAGCGATTTTATCACCAAGCCGCTCGACACGACCGAGGTGCAGCTCCGCATCCGCAATCTTCTCGAGAATCGCTTCCTGAATCTCCGGCTGGATGAGACGGTGAAGCAGCGAACCCAGGAACTGGAGAGTGCGCTGGAAAAGCTCCGGAATGCGCAGGAGAGCGTGGTGAAGCAGGAGCGGCTTAGCGCTCTCGGTATGATGGCGGGCGGAATTGCGCACGATTTTAATAACGCGCTGACGATGATTCTCGGCTACGGCGAGTTGCTTTTGCCCTGGTTCCAAAAGAACGCGCCCGATTGCAAGGAACGGGGCTATGTGACGCATGTGGTGGCGGCCGCTCAGGATGCGACTCATGTGGTCGGTCGCTTGAAGGAATTCTACCGCCCGGCGGCGGCGGACGAGGTTCGCCTCCCGCTCGACCCCAATCTCCTGTGCGAGCAGGCGGTCGCTTTCACCGCTCCAAAGTGGAAAGTGCGAGCGCAAGCTTCGGGAGTGGCGATTTCGGTAAGCACGGACCTTCAGTCCACGAGCCGTATTCTCGGTTGCGGGCCCGAGTTGCGCGAAGTGCTGACGAATCTTATTTTCAACGCGTGCGATGCCATGCCGGAAGGCGGTGCAATCCTCGTTCGCACTCGCGAGACCGACGGGGTCCTGCGAATCGAAGTGTGTGATACCGGAACGGGAATGACTCGGGAGCAAATCGACCGCTGCCTCGAGCCATTCTTCACGACGAAGGGCGAGCGCGGCACCGGCCTCGGGCTTGCGGTTGCCTACGGCATCATCCAGCGGCATGGGGGGACGATTGACATCACGAGCGAGTTGGGTGAAGGGACGACATTTGCGCTGGTGCTTCCCACGACCGACGTGGAAGTCGTGATCGCCGAGGAGGAAAAGCAGGGTGCGGAGATTCGTTCGCTCAAGATCCTCGTCGTCGATGATCAGGAAATCATCTGTGAGTTGCTCTCCGAGCACCTTCGCATGGATGGGCATTCGCCCGTGGCGGCAGCGGATGGAAATGCGGCGCTCGCGGAGTTTGAGGCGGGCGGGTTCGATATTGTCATCACGGATCAATCGATGCCCGGCATGAGCGGCGAGCAGCTTGCGAGGGAAATCAAGGCTCGCAGTCCGGGGACGCCGGTGATTTTGCTCACGGGATTTGGCGAAGAGATGAAGGCGGCCGGGACGATGCCGGAGGGAATCGACATGATCGTTGGAAAGCCCGTCACGGGCTCCGACTTGCGCAAGGCAATCCACGAAATCGCCGGGAGAGGGGCCTGAACCGGGGGGATTTGTTCCAGTTTGCCGTAGTCGGGGCTGGAATATGGCAGCATGATCATCCAACGTAGCCGCTCACATGACCCAGCCAGCCGACGAAAAACTCCGTATCTTCCGCTCCACCTTCGCGAGCATCGCCCAGGAAATGAGCAAGCTCATCGCCGGGCAGAATGACATCATCCAAGGCGTGTTGGTCGCATTTTTTGCCGGTGGCCATGTGCTGCTGGAAGGCGTGCCGGGACTAGGGAAGACGATGCTCGTTCGCACGCTGGCTGGCGCGGTGAATCTTACGTTTTCGCGGATTCAATTTACCCCGGACCTTATGCCGGCGGACATCGTCGGCACCAACATCATCACCGAGGATGAGCAGGGCCGGAAGACCTTCCGTTTTCGCAGCGGTCCGGTGTTTGCCAACATCCTCCTCGCCGATGAGATCAACCGCGCCACGCCGAAAACCCAGAGCGCGCTACTGGAGGCGATGCAGGAGCATCACGTGACGGTGGGCGGGCAGTCGCATCCGCTACCGCAGCCGTTCCTCGTGCTCGCCACGCAGAATCCGCTGGAAATGGAAGGAACTTACCCGCTGCCCGAGGCGCAGTTGGACCGCTTTCTTTTCAAGCTGAAAGTGCTCTATCCCAGCGCTGCGGAGCTGCACACAATCCTCGATCGCACCACGAGCGCCGAGACGCCGGTGGTGAAAAAAGTGCTTGGCGATTCGGGCGACTTACTCGCCCTGCGCGACCTCATCCGTCAGGTCCCTATCGCGAGAGAAGTGCAGGATTTCGCCGTGAAGATCGTGATGGCCACCCACCCCGATCAGCCCGGCGCAACGCCCATGGTGAAAAAGTTCGTCCGCTACGGTGCGAGTCCCCGCGGTGCGCAGGCACTCACGCTGGCCGCAAAAATTTATGCGCTTCTCGACGAGCGGGTCCACGTCGCCAAGGCGGACATTATCAAGGCGGCGGCTCCCGCCCTCCGGCACCGCGTGATTTTGAATTTTGAAGGTGAGGCCGAAGGACTGACGAGCGACGAGATCATCGCCGAGGTTTTGAAATCGAATGCCTAGGAATGGCGCAGGACACTCGCCGGCCGGAGCCCCTCAAACAAAGGAGCCGCGAAGGCGTGCTTGCGTTCTGGGCGGGGGAGATGGGAGTGTCCGTGCCGGAGCTTCTCATCCCGGTTTCCGGGGTGCGAATTTCGATTCGCGCGGCGATTTCGGGTGTCCTGGTTTTTCGAAGAGGGGACGATGTGCGGATCGCCACCGCGGACTCCAATGTCGAGCGTTTGGGCGAGAACCTTCCGAGGGAGGTTGGGACAGATTTTTGTTCGCCCAAGATGTGGCGCTCTGTGTTTCCGGAACTGTGCGGTTCGGTGACCGGTCCGACGCGTTACTGCTACCTCGACGCTGTGCCAAAAGCCTGGCCGCCACCGCCTGCCTCGCGGAAGCAGGTGTTCGTGCGCGGGCTTGCTGCGAGCGATTTAAAAACTTACGCCGACTTCGCGATAACGCTCACGCGTTCGGAGCGGGAATTGAGCGGGCTCGATGCGTTTGGGCGGCAGGTGTGGGGGGTGTTTTCAGACGGCGTTCTGGCAGCCGTCGCCGGTTACGATGCGTGGCCGAACCGGGTCGCGCATATCGGCGTGGCGACGCATCCGGATTTTCGCGGGCGGAAGTTTGCGCAACTCGCCGTGCAGGCGGCTTCCCGCGGTGCGGTGGCCCGCAGGCGAATCGTTCAATTCGCGTGTCTTTCCACCAGCGTGGAAGCGGTCGCAGTAGCTTCCGCGCTTGGGTTTTCGCTGTTCGCGGAGACGCTCATCACCCGGCCGTGAGGCCATAGACCGAGCCCTGTGGAAACGACGCCGGCGATCCTACTTCGCAAGACCCGATTCAGCGACACGAGTCTCATCGTAACATGGTTCTCCAGCCTGCACGGACGGCTGAAGACCGTGGTGAAAGGAGCGCTGCGGCCGAAGAGTAAGTTTGCCGGGACGCTCGACTTGTTTTTCGAGTGCGAAATTGCATTCGCTCGGAGCGCGAAAAGTGAGATTCACAATCTGCGCGAGGCCATCCTCGTCGAGCCCCGTGAAAACATGCGCACTGATTTCCCGCGGGTCGCGCTGGGCTCCTACTTCGTCGAACTTTTGGAATATGCGACGGAGCCCGAGCAGCCCGCGCACGAGCTATTCGACCTGCTCCAGCGTGCGCTCGCGCATCTCGATTCCACACCCGCATCGCGCCGGGCGATGCTGCATTTTGAAAAGGAACTTGTCCGTCTTCTCGGAATCGAGCACCCGGAAATCAGCGCAATTCTTTCCCTCGGCCGCGCCATCCACCGTATCCCGTCCACTCGTCCCGCACTGCTGGCATCGCTTCCGCCGTAGCGCTACTTTTCCGGCTTCTTTTTCCACAGACTCTCATCGGGCGTCCAGTCCTGCGGGAGCGGGCTCACATCCATCAGCACGGCGCCGGGCGGGCGCTTTTCATTGCGCGCGAGTTCGGTCACGACAAATTCCCCCGTTTGTTTCCCGTCTTTGCGTTTGTAGCTTAGCAAAAGGTGGCGGTTGCGCGGCTTTGGGCCGGGCTCCGGCGGGACGAGAAGCCGGAGCGCCTTGATCGGTTGCGGGTAATCCTGCAGGAGCGGCACATCGGTCAGCACGACGTGATCGGCGTATTGATTGAGCTGACGGACGGCACCGAGGCAATTCGCCATCGTGGGCCATCCGGGAGCCTCATATCCGCGGGTGTGGACGGTCGTCATCCCGCCGATGGTGATGAATGCATTCGCGCCAAGCAGCAGGCCGCCCGCAGGCAGGGCGAGGCGCACTTTTCCGAGCGCCTCGATTCCGCAAAACGCGAGGAACGCATGCAGGGCAAATGTCCCGAAAAAATACTGCGCTCCCGGCGGGATTCGCAGCGCGGTGAAAATGACGAACTGCAAGGCAAGGCACGCAATCATCAGCGCGGAAATGAGGTCGCGCACTTCGACTGCCTTGCCCGAAAGCAACGCAAGCAGCGCAGGGCGCACGCGAAGGCTGGCGGCGAGAATGCCGATCCAAATGATCGGATAAATCAGCCGCGAGCTCCACATGGCCAACGTCACCAGCCAGTCCGGTCCATCCGGTCGTGCCACAGTCTGCGCGTAGTCGTAGCCCGTGAGCAGATTCCCTCCGAGGAAAGGCGAGAGCACCGACATGATGCGGTCGCTTTTGATCGGATACTGCAAGTTGGCGCCACCTTGCGTGAGCTTCCAGTGGATCACTCCGAGCACCGCTCCAATGTAGAGAAAGTGCAGGATGAAGAGCACTGCCCCCGTCCTCCACATCGCCACGCGATCCGCCCGGAATTCCGCGCGATGCCGCCACAAAAGATACGCACCAATCGGCACCGCCAGCGGAAGCGCCTGCGGGTGATTGATCGGCAGAAGCACCACACACACCGCGCACAGCCGCAGGGACCATGCACGCTTGGTCTTCAGAAAGTCCACCAGCGCCGCGATGCACAATGCTCCCAGGGGGATGGTAAAACTTGCGTCCCACAAGATGCGGTGAAATGCCACCACGTTCGGCGCGATGAGGATCGCCGCTGCAAACCACGCCCGCATTCCCAGCGATCGTGCCATCCAGAATAAACCCACGCTCGTGAGCGCCGCGCAGAGGAGTCCGCGGAGCACTACGAGCATTTCCGGGTCGTGTGTGAACCACAGGAGCACTTGATACGTCTGGGTCGGCACGGGCCCGTATGGGACTCCGAAATTTCCGAAGAGCCCGGTGTGCGCCGGCATGTGGTCCTGGTTAAAATAAAACGCATTCGCGATTAGGCGCGGCTCGTCGATGAGCCACGAAACATCGCCCGGCCACATCACGACGGGAATGAGCGCTGCAAGCACCAGCAGCCACGGCAAACGACTCAGTAAGGACTTAGTAATAGCCTGCTTGAATGGTAGAATGCTTCGCGCGGTGCAAGTTCAGAGCTTCCAGGTGTCGGGGCCGGAAC
>JAYUSJ010000399.1:0-9824 GCA_043755735.1 Verrucomicrobiaceae bacterium
ATGCCGCGCGAGTCGCGGATGTTCTCGGTGGCGAACTGGATGATCGGGCACGGCTCGATGTCGCCTTTCGGCCCGACGTGATGCGAGATGCCGGTGCTCATCGGGCAGAGCGCCTTTCCATCGCCCGCGTAGTAGGCATCGACGATCCCGATGGGCATCTTCGTGCGCATCTCGACGACGAAGCGGCGGACTTGCACAAGCTGCTCGGGCGAGAGAGCGAGCTGCGCGTTCATCTTCGGCCCGACCGGACGGAAGGTGTGGAACCACACGTAATGCGCGCCGAAGTCGATGAGCTCTTGCAGCCACTGCTCGGTGCAAAGGTCGCCGATATTGGTCTGGCACACGCTGGTCGCGACGCCGGTGAGGAGCTTCTCTTTTAAACAAGCGCGCAGTCCGCGCAGGGTGCGCTCGAAGACCTGCTTGTTGCCGCGCCGCTCGTCGCTGACGACTTCGCGCCCTTCGATGCTGATGAGCGGCGTGACGTTGCCAAGCTCGCGGAGGCGGCGCGCGACTTTCTCGGTGATGAACTGGCCGTTTGTGAAAACCTGAAAATAGCAGTCCGGATGAGCCGCGAACAAGTCGAGCAGCTCGGGGTGCATGAAGGGCTCGCCGCCGAGGATTCCGAAGAACGCGTTGCCGTGCGCCTTCGCGTCGTTGATGGTGCGGTTCAGGGTCTCAAGGTCGATGGCGACGCGATCGGCGGCGACATCCACCCAGCAGCCCTGGCAGCGCAGGTTGCAGGAATTGAGGATCGAGATATAAAGAAACGGCGGGAAGAATTCTCCGTGCTGGATGCGCTTTTTGAAAAGCTGGATCGACCGGATTCCCTTGTAGCCGAAATTCCAAAGGAACTTCCCGAGGCAGCGCGGGTCGGTGGTCTGCAAAATACGAAGCGCAAGTGATGGAAACATGTGTAAGCGGTCTATATCGCCTGCCGGAAGTTGCAAGCTGGGTGTGTGTCAGCGGCGGAGCACCATCTCAATGGAGCTCTCAAAAAATCCGTCGCGTTGAATCGACAACGGCGGGGCGGGAAGGCGCGTCGCCCGTTTGCAAACAGACTCCAGCGAGTCATCCACGATACTGCTGCCGCTCGATTTCGACACGCGCGCAAACGCGACGGTGCCATCGGCGGAAACGCGGAAACGGATGACGCCGATTTGTACGCCCGCGTTGCCGTCTTCGCCGACGACCGGCTGGTTCCACAGTCCGTCAAAGTGCGCCTGGATGAGATTGCCGTAGTTCTTCATCGCTTCGGCAATGACGACGCTGGAGCCCGTGCCGTTGGCGGCGCCGGGGCCGGCCTTGGTGCCGTTCTGCGGAGCGGCAGCATTCGCGCTGGCGGTGGTATCGCGTGGTGCAGTCGGGCGACTGGTTTCTTTTCGCGGAGTCGGGCGCGGCGTGCTCTTCGCGGTCGTCTTTCCCGGTGTCGGCGTTGCTGTGGGCTTTGGGCGAGGGGTCGTAGGCTTCGGCGTCGTTGGTTTTGGTGTCGTTGGTTTTGGCGTGGGTGCGGGCGTTGGCGTTGGTTCTGCGAAATCGCTCGGCGCTTTTGGTTCCTCCGGTGGCGTGGCGTCGGGCGGTGTGGGCTGCGGAGGCTCTTCGGGTTTCACCTCCGGCACTGCTGCTTCTTCCGCGAGAACTGCGCCGCCGTCGAGCCAGGTGATTCGCTCCACCACACGCGGCGGAAACAGCCACCGGGAAAGCGCGAAACCTCCGAAAATGACGACGACATGGATGACCACCACGACCGCGAACGTCGGCCAGAAGCGTTCTTCTTTTTCTGCATCGGGTGCCAGCGGATCGAGAAACATGGCGCTCTATTCCGCTTTCGGATTGTTCGCGATGCCGACCTTCCTCACTCCGGCCCGCTTCACGGTTTCCATCACGTCGATGAGCTTCTGCACAGCGTTCTCGCCGTGCGGGCGGATGAGCACGGCAGTCTGCGCGTCCTTCGCGACAGCGCCGGCGAGGGTGGATTCCACGTCGTCAAGGGTGACCGCACGTCCGTCCATCGCGAGCTGTCCGTCGGCGCGAATGGAGATGGCGTAAACCTTATCCAAATTCGCCGGAGTGCCCTGCGGATAGCCGCTCGGCAGAACGAGGTCGGTGCTGTTCTCAATGAGCGGCGTCGTGATCATAAAAATGATCAACAACACGAAAGCGAGATCCAGCAACGGCGTGACGTTCAACTCGCCCACCGTCGTAAGTTGGTTCCGCTCGGAAAACTTGCGCCTCATACGACGGGCTCCCGGCGGCGCATGTGATGGTCCACGTAGCGATGCTCAAACACGCTCGCCAGCTCAGCCGAAAAAAGTTCCAGCTCCACAACCATGCCGCGCATCGTGCTGACGAGATAGTTGAGCCCGAACATTGCAGGAATCGCCACGAGAAGGCCCATGACCGTCGTGATGAGCGCAGCCGAAACACCGGGCGCCATCGCCGCAAGGTTCGCCTTCCCCGCCTGCGCGACATCGCCGAAAGTCTCCATCACGCCCCACACGGTGCCGAGCAAACCAAGAAACGGCGCGCCGCTCACCACCGTGGAAAGCAGCACCATTCGGGCTTCCAGCTTCAGCGCGCTCTCGCCCACCGAACGCTCCATCGCCGTCTTCACCACGCCCATTTGCGCCGGCGAAATCGGCGGGGCCGTTTCCAGCCGCGCAGAAAAAGTATCGTCCACTTCCGCCGAGCCGAGCATCTGCAGGCACAACTCTTCGCAACCATCCTGATACACCGCAAACACCGGAGTGCCCCGGAAAAGCTCCTGTGCTTCATAGAGGCTCAGCGGCTGACGATTGCCGCGAAACGCTTGAAGAAAATCCTCCCGCCGCGCCTGCGCACGCCTGAGTTGGCGGAACTTCGTCCACATCACGGTCCATGATAGCAACGACGCGAGAAAGAGCGAAAGCAGCACGAGTTTTCCCGGCAGCGTGCAGTTATCAAACGCGTATATCAGACCACCGCTGTGGTCGGCGGCGAGGATGTTAAAATGCGGATGCGACATCGGGGTGAGTCTTTAGCAGGTGCTCTGTGAGACGCAAAGTGATGTTCACAATCGCGTTGAAATATTTCGGAAATGAGAACCAAAGATTCTCGGCCCTCGTGTCGTAAGGGGACGGATGACGAAGTCGCAAGCGTCCTTCGTCGTTCGTCCTTTCCCGCCCTATCCCGGTTGAAACTGTGCCCGCGCGATTGCCAGCGCCCGCTCCGCAATGTCGGCGACCGGCGCGAGTTTTCCGAGCCCATGATAGCCGCATGCGAGTTCGCCCTCGACCGGTCCGATGAACTCAACGCGGCGTGATTTCAGCGTGGAGACGTTGGCAAGCGTCGCCGCATGGTCCCACATTTTTCCGTTCATCGCCGGTGCGATCAATACGGGCGCGAGAGTTGCAAGGGCGATCTCGGTGAGCGGATGCGAGGCGAGCCCATGCGCGAGTTCGGCAATCGTATTGGCGGATGCTGGCGCGATCACTAGAAGGTGGGCGCGGTCGGCGAGCTCGATGTGGCCGGGCTTCCACCCGGATTGGGCGTCGTGTGCGCTCGTGACGACCGGATTGCGCGAGAGTGTTTGCAGCGTGAGAGGCGTGACGAATTCGCACGCTTTTGCGGTCATCACCACGTGGACTTCCGCGCCGCCCTTAACGAGCAGGCTGGCCAGGTCGGCGGCTTTGTAGGCGGCGATGCTACCGGTGACTCCGAGGATGATGACAGGTGCGCTCATGATTTCAAAAACTCAGTTCCAGACGGCTCGATCTCATTCGCTCCGCGTTCATCAGCGTGCGAAAACGGTCGAAGTCCTGCGCAGCCTGCCCGCTGACGATTGTGTATCGGTAATTGCGCCACTCGGCCATTTCGCCCGCAGCATTTCCGAGGCGGACGGCGAGTTGCTCTTCGGTCTCCGTGGCGCGTTTGCGCAAGCGACGTTCGAGTTCCGCCATGCTGGGCGGCATGAGAAAAACATCGACCATCGCGGCGTGACAAATTCCGTCGGCGTTGGCTCGAATCTGGGCGGCCCCCTGAATATCCACATCGATCAGGATATCGTGGCCGGCGGCGAGCCCATCGAGCACGGTCTGCTTCAACGTGCCGTAGTAATTGCCATGCACGCAGGCGTATTCAAGGAAGTCCCCCGCTGCGACCCGCTGCTCAAAATCGGCGACTGTGAGAAAGTGATAGTCTCTGCCGTTCACCTCGCCGGGACGCGGAGCGCGCGTGGTGCAGGAGACGGAATACACAAAATCAGGATCGTCCGATAAAAGCCGGAGCAGCGTGCTTTTTCCACCGCCGGATGGCGCGGAGAGGACGAATAAAATGCCGTGTCTTTTGCTCATTCGATATTCTGGATTTGCTCGCGGACCTTCTCCATCTCGGCCTTGCAGGCGATGACGAGTTGGGAAATCTCGATGTCATTTGCCTTCGATCCCATCGTGTTGAACTCGCGCGCAATTTCCTGACACATGAACTCAAGCGTGCGACCGACGGCTTCGTTTTTTTTGAGGTGCGCGGCGAATTGATCGAAGTGGCTGTCGAGCCGTGTGAGCTCTTCTGTGATGTCGCTTTTGTCGGCAAATACGACGACCTCTTTTACGAGTCGCTCGTCGTCGATGGGCAGATCGATGCCAGCGCGCTTGATGCGTTCCTGCAACGTCTGGCGGTATCGCTTCATCACGCCGGGAACGATTTTATGGACCTTCTTCACCGCATCTCGGACGAACTTGATGCGCTTCTCCAAGTCCTTTGCCAGATGCCGTCCTTCGGCCTCGCGCATCTTCATCAGTTCCGCGAGCGCGGCCTTCAGTGCGGCTTCGACAGGCGGCCACGCAGTATCCGGAGATGCCTGCTCTTCGGGCGCACGCAGCACGCCGGGCGCGCGAAGGATTGTCTCGATGGTGATTTCACCACCGACGCCGAGTTCCTTTTTTAAATCGGTCATCGCGCGCAAGTAGGTCTTCGCCAGTGAGCGGTCGAGTGCGAGATCTTGAATCGCAGTCGCGCCTGCGTGAAATGCGATGACGACATTGAGCCGTCCACGTGTGACTTCCGCATTGATGGCATCGCGGACGCGCGGCTCCAACTCGGCGAGCTCCCGCGGCAGGTTTACGACCACGTCGGATTGCTTCCGGTTCACGGAATTGAGTTCCACCGTGAACTTTGCGCCATTGTGGACGCATTGGCCGCGTCCGTATCCAGTCATGCTTTTCATCCAGTGCCGACGCTACGAACGCAGCGCGATGCGGGCGAGAAAAAGTTCTGACGTTTAACGAAAGACCGGTGCTTTCGTCTCCGGCGGCGGCGGCGCAGGCTTGTCTTCGTTCACCGTGTCACGCCTCGGAATGTTAACGCGAAAGCCCGGTTTTGGCTTCGGGAAGCGGAACTCGGGCTTTGGTTCTTTTGGATTCCCGGGACCTTCGTGTTCGGGCAGCGGAGGGAGTTCGTTCGCGTTAAACAGCGCACCACCGGGAAGCACCGGCCCGGAAAAACGGCCTCGGGTCCCGGCGCTCGGCACCACCGTCCGCCCCTGCCATTGGGCCGGGAGTCCGGGGTAACGGTTCGTGTCCACCTTGGCGACCTTGGGCGGCGCAGTCGGCACGATGTCCTCCGTCGCCACATACCCGGATTGCCCTTCATCCGTCATCACACGACTGTAACCGTATTCACGACGCATCAAAACGACATGCTGCCCCTGCTTCAGGGTCATGTCCGGACCGAAGTTCTGCGCCGGCCCGTAGCGATACATCGGCGTCTCGACGCGCACTTCATAATGCCCGGTGATTCCAGCCGGGTCGGTAGAAGTACAGGCGGACATCAGCGCGACAAGCGCCCCGAAAACCGCGTTGGCCCATTTCGTTTTCAATGTGCCCTTTTTACGCACGAACCGCGCCTAGCCGACGTAATCACGCGGGTCGGTGACATGCCCGGTGAGTGCGCTGGCCGCGACGGTGTATGGCGATGCGAGGAAAACCTGCGACTCCTTGTGGCCCATGCGGCCGGGAAAGTTGCGGTTCGTCGCGCTGATGCATTTGAGCGCCTTTTCGTTCATGCGGCCAAACGTATCCTGCGGCCCGCCCAAGCAGGCGGCGCACGATGCGTTTTCCGTCATCTGCACGCCGGCGTTTTCGAGGATGCTCCAGACGCTTTGTCCGTCCATCTGTGCGGCCTTCAGCTCGGCGACAACCTTCGTAGTCGCAGGCACTCCGAACGTATGGATTTTGACATTGTGCCCCTTCACCACGCGGGCGAAAGCGAGGAAATCGCTCGTCTTCCCGCCTGTGCAGGAGCCGATGTAAGCGCGGTCGAGCTTCACGTCCTTCATCTCGCGGGCGAGCTTGCGATTGCCCGGGTCCGGATGGCACGCGACAGTCGGCTCCAGCTTGGAAAGGTCGTATGTTTTGTCGAAAACGAACGACTGCTCGCTATCGAGCAGCACGGGTTCGAAAGTCGATTTCGTGTTGTTCTCGGCGATGCGCTCGCGGACGTAGTCTCCGCACTTTTCGTCGTATGGAAAAATGCCGTTTTTGCCGCCCGCTTCGATCGCCATGTTCGTAATCGTCATGCGGTCGTCCATGTCGAGATTCAGCGCGCCTTCGCCTTCCCACTGCATCGCACGATAAGTCGCACCGTCAAACCCGATGTCGCCGATGACGTGAAGGATCACGTCTTTCGCCATCACGCCCGGCGAGAGCTTGCCGGTGAGCAGAAAACGCATCGTCTCCGGCACTTTCAGCAAGATCTTGCCGGTCCCGAGCACAAAGCCCGCATCCGTATTGCCGATGCCCGTCGCAAACTGGTTAAACGCCCCCGCCATGCAAGTGTGCGAATCCGTGCCAACCAGCACTTCGCCGGGGCGCAGATGACCTTTCCACGGGAGCGTCGTGTGGCATACTCCCGCAAAGTTTTTGCCATACTGCTGCTTGAGCTGGCCTTTCGAGGCGTCGAACTTCCACGCGCCGTTGGGGTCGTCGATGACGTCGTAAAAATACGGCATATCCTGCTCGCGAACGAATTCACGAAGGATGTCCACGTTGCGGTTACTCATCGAGTCCGCCGTGAAGATGTAATGGTCGGGGATGATGACCACGCGGTTCTTGTCCCAGACCTTCGCATCCTTGCCAAACTCACGTTTGAAAACGCCGATCGTGCCTGGTCCACAGACATCGTGAGTCATCAACACGTCCACTCCGACCCAGACGTTGTCTCCGGGTACGACGTGAGCCTTGCCGCTAGCGCGGGCGAGAAGTTTTTCGGTAAGCGTCATATAATAAGTTTCAAAAAGGGCGCGCACATTGGCTCGTGAGCCTCTTCGGTGCAAATGGAAAGTCCCGCGAGATGAAAACTCCGTCCGTGAATTGCCCGCCAACAGTGGCACTAAATACTGCGGCAAGCCACTTTCTGAGAAAACCGCCGTTTCCGCCCTTGCGCCGACGCGCGGCATTCGCAAGTCTCCGCGCTCATTTTTCCACGCATGGACGCACAACTTTCTACACTTCAATCCGAGGCCTTGGCCGCGATTTCCGCCGCTGCCGATGAAACCGCCGTCGAACACGCCCGGGTAAAATACCTCGGCCAGCAGGGTGCGCTCACCGCTCTGAGCAAAGGAATGAAGGATGTCTCGAAGGACGACAAACCGCGCATCGGCAAACTGCTCAACGATGTGCGCAGCGCCGTCACCGCCGCGCTTGATGAACGCAAGGCTTCGCTCCTCGCCGCAGCCGATGCCGCCGCTTTCGCCGGGATCGACGCCACACTGCCCGGCACGCCGTCCGGCTTCGCGGGGCGCGGAACGCTCCACCCCATCACGCAGCTTCTCGACCGCACAATCTCGATTTTCCGCCGCATGGGCTTCGCGCTGGCAGACGGTCCGGACATTGAAACCGAGTGGCATTGCTTCGACGCGCTGAACACGCCCGCCGACCATCCAGCTCGCAACGAGCAGGACACCTTCTACATGCCAGATGGCCGACTGCTCCGCACACACACGAGCACCGTGCAGATTCGGACGATGGAAAAAGCCGCGCCTCCCATCCGTATCATCGCCCCCGGCGCCGCGTATCGCCGCGACGAGATTGATGCGACGCACCTTGCGCAGTTTACACAAATGGAAGGCCTCTACGTCGATGAAGGCGTCTCTGTCGCGGACCTCAAAGGCACACTGGAGTTCTTCTTCCGCGAGCTCTTCGGCAACGACGCGAAGTTCCGCTTCCGTCCGCATTTTTTCCCGTTCACCGAGCCGAGCTACGAAGTGGACATCAAGACTTCCATGCTGGGCGCAAGCGACCGCTGGCTGGAAATTGCAGGCTGCGGCATGGTCGATCCCGCCGTGCTCGAAGCGGTGAACACCAAGCGTAAAGATCGCGCATTTGATCCGGAAAAATACACCGGCTTCGCATTCGGCTTCGGCCTCGACCGTCTCGCTATGATCATGAGCGGCACCCCCGACATCCGCTACTTCACCAACAGCGACCAACGCTTCCTCGGCCAGTTTTAACCGTTGCTCGGAATTCTGGGTGCGGGCAAATTTGAATCATGGACCCGGTCATCAACATTCAGGAACGGATCGGGAAAGCTGTCGGGAGACGTCGCATTCCCAATCCGTTACGTACGACGGATACACAAGTTACCGAGGCGGAACGGTGGCGCACTACGTTTGGCGGCATCGGAGTTCGCAAAGGCTTATATCGGTTCAAAACTCACGAGGAGGCGAATGCCTCATGGATGGACGAACTCATTCTGTCGCTCAAAGCTGCAACAACGAGCGGTGATGCTCTTCGTCCGCGTGGGCCGACATTGACCGACCTCGTGGCGCTGTGTCGGGAACTGAACGCGCGCAAAAGCAGGTATCTTGTTTGCGGCGGATTCGCGATTCGAGCA
The DNA here is from genome assembly GCA_043755735.1 of Verrucomicrobiaceae bacterium. Taxonomy (GTDB): domain Bacteria; phylum Verrucomicrobiota; class Verrucomicrobiia; order Chthoniobacterales; family Chthoniobacteraceae; genus SXWH01. Next base: position 8,866 of record JAYUSJ010000399.1, read on the forward strand.
ACCGGCTACGCCCGTAGCGTTAGTGATGTCGATTTGCTCATCGATGACAGCCCGGAGAACGAGAAACGGGTCTTTGAATCGCTGGAAACGCTTCCAGATAAAGCGACGCTGGGACTGAAGGCGGGGGACGCTTCCGAATACACCGTTGTTCGAGTGGCCGACGAAATCACAGTGGACCTCATGGCATCCGCCAGCGGCATTCGCTTTTCCGATGCAGAATCGGAGATTGTCTATCGTGAGATCGATGGCGTGCGTATTCCGTTTGCGTCTCCGCTGCTGCTGTGGCGAATGAAGCGCAACACGCATCGGGAGAAAGACCAGCCCGATCTGTATTTCCTTCGCCGCCTTTTGGAGTCCCAGGGCATCGCGCTTCCGGAATAGTCGGCAAATGCTTGCGGACCGGTTTTCGGGTGACTACGAAGGGCGCGAAGAACGCGAAGATTGTTCATGGAACGTGAAGAACTCGAAAAGCTCGGCAAGACTGTAATCGATTCACTATTTGAAGTGCATCGAGAGTTGGGTCCTGGCCTTTTGGAAAGCGCCTACGAAATGGCGCTCTGTCACGAACTGACCCTTCGTGGCATTCGTTTCGAGCGGCAGAGACCTCAGGCCGTGGTTTACAAAGGCATCACTCTCGACTGCGGTTTTCGCATCGACGTCATGGTCTCGGACGAAGTCTTACTGGAATTGAAAAGCGTGGACTCGTTGCTTCCCATCCATGACGCGCAACTGATAAATTATTTGAAGCTGGCGGACAAGCACTTGGGCTTCCTCGTCAACTTTAACGTCCCCAGAATCAAGGACGGCATAAAACGCCGCGTCAATAACCTTGATGCCGACCCGCGGCGTCCCCGTGATTTCAATCTTTGAACATTTTCTTCGCGCCCTTCGCGCCCTTCGTAGTTATTAAATTTTTATGAAAGTATCACTCAATTGGCTCCGCGAACTCGTCGAACTTC
>JAYUSJ010000400.1:0-3231 GCA_043755735.1 Verrucomicrobiaceae bacterium
CCAAGCAGGCGCAGGAAACCCTCCGCGAGCACAATCGTCTCAAGCAGACGATGGAGATATGGGCTGCGTTCCAAAAGGCGACGAAGGAACTCTCGGAGAACCGGGATCTTGCAAAGGGCGACGACGAGCTGGCCGAGATGGCGCGCGAGGAATTACCCGAGCTCGAAAAGCGCGTCGAGCAGATGGAACTCGACGTTCAACTTGCCCTGCTCCCGCCCGACCCGAACGAAGACCGCGACGCGATCGTGGAAATCCGTGCGGGCACCGGCGGAGATGAAGCGGCGCTTTTTGCGGCGGATCTTTACCGGATGTACATTCGCTACGCGGAGACGGCGGGATTGAAAATTGAGGGCCTCGAAAGCAGCAACGGATCGATGGGCGGCTTTAAGGAAGTGATTTTCAAAGTCAGCGGACCGGCCGTGTTCCGGAAGTTGAAATTTGAGAGCGGAGTCCACCGCGTGCAGCGCGTCCCGGCGACCGAGGCGCAAGGCCGCATCCATACGAGCACGGCCACGGTTGCAGTGTTGCCGGAGGCCGAGGAAGTCGATCTCGTGCTGAACCCCGATGAAATCCGGATCGAAGTCTGCCGTGCAGGCGGGCCAGGCGGGCAGGGGGTCAATACGACCGACTCCGCAGTGCAGGTGATGCACATCCCGACGGGCACGATTGTGCGCTGTCAGGACGGGCGTTCGCAGCAAAAGAACAAGGAAAAGGCGCTCACGATAGTGCGCTCGCGATTGCTTGAAGTGAAGCAGCGCGAAGAAGCGGAAAAGTATGCGGCGGTGCGCAAAAGCCAGGTGGGCAGCGGCGATCGGTCCGAGAAAATCCGCACCTACAATTACCCGCAAAACCGAATCACCGACCACCGAATCGAGCTCACGCTTTACTCGCTCGACCGATATATGGAAGGCGACATCCAGCACATGAGCGACGCGCTCATTCATGCGGATTTGCTGGAGCGCTTGAAGGCTGCCGGGATGTAAGCTGGTTCCCGTCGGATACGCTGTCTGCTGCCGCGGTGCCGCAATTTTTTTGCCCAACATTTTTCTGCCAAAATGGAGCCGCTCATTTGGCAGAAAAATGATGGGCAGAAAAATTGGGTGATGCCAGAGAGCCGGCCAGTTTTCTCGAATCCCACTCGCGGAGTTGAAAATACCTTTGCCGCCACGCCCCCAAAAACGCTAAAGCCCCGGTCGTGCGAATCTTCGTTCATGTGCCAAGCCAGACTCTCGATTTGATCGACGCGCGCGGCGCGCTCGTCCGGCGCTATGCGTGCTCCACGTCGAAGTTCGGCCTCGGCTTTGAGCCCGGATCGAACAAGACGCCGACCGGTCGTTTTCGTGTGGCGGAAAAGCACGGCGACGAGGCACCTGCGGGGATGACATTCAAGAGCCGCGTGGCCACCGGTAAGTTTGGCTGTGAAGACGATGAGACGGACCATGTCCAGACCCGCATCCTCTGGCTGGAGGGCCTCGACGACGACAACGCGAACACCAAAACTCGCTATATCTACATCCACGGGACGAACGCCGAGAGTCGCCTCGGCACGCCCGCGAGCCATGGCTGTGTGCGCATGGGAAATGCGGACATTATCGACCTCTACGACACGGTGCCGGTCGGGACGCCGGTAATAATATCCGCCGACGCCGAACCGAAACGCAGGCGGCGTAAGTGAGGGAATCTCTCGACACCCTCTCTCCGTGGCCTGACACTGCGCGGAATGTCACGCACTGTAGCCATCGTAGGACGCCCAAATGTAGGGAAGTCCGCTCTTTTTAATCGTCTCGCCGGACGCAAAATCGCCATCGTCCACGACCAACCCGGCGTCACCCGCGACCGTATCCGCGCCGAATGCCGGCTCGGCAGCGCGCCTTTTGCCATCTTCGACACGGGCGGAATCGGGGCTGATGTGGACGCCTCTTTCAAAGAGCAGGTGCAGACCGAGGCCGACATCGCCATCGCGACGAGCGACGTGCTTCTCCTTGTGGTGGACGGCCAGGACGGGCTCACCGCCGTCGATGAAATGCTCGCGCGACAGCTCCGCAAAGCGCGCAAGCCGATCGTCATTGCCGTCAATAAGATCGACCACGCCAAGCACGGCTCGCTCGCCGGTGAGTTCGAGGAATTGGGCTTCGAGTGCATTCTGAGCATTAGCGCCGAGCACAACCACGGCATCGGACAATTAGTCGAGGAACTGGAAAGCCGCCTGCCGGAATTTGTCGAGGGACCCAAGGAGGAGCCGCCGCTCAAAATCACGATCATCGGACGTCCGAACGTCGGCAAATCTTCGCTCACAAACGCCATCCTCGGTTCCGACCGCACGATGGTTTCGCCCATCAGCGGAACGACCCGCGATGCGGTGGACGTGGAGTACACGCGGAAAGGGAAGAAATACATCCTCATCGACACCGCCGGCATCCGCGCGCGTGGAAAGGTGAATAATTCCGTGGAAGTCTTCAGCGTCATGCGGAGCGAAACGAGCGTGAAACGCGCCGACCTTTGCTGCCTCGTCATCGACGCCGAAATGGGCGTCACGTCGCAGGACAAAAAGATCGCGAGCCTCATCCAGGAAGCAGGGAAGCCGTGCGTCATCGCCATCAACAAGTCCGATTTGATCAAGAACCGCACCGACGGAAAAGACAAGCTGGAGCAGTATATCCAGACGATCACGAGCGAGCTCTTCTTCCTCCCATACGCGCCCACCGTTCTCCTCAGCGCCAAGACCGGCGAGGACATCCGGCGGCTCTTCACGATGTTTGACAAAGTGCAGGAAGCCTCGCGACAGCGCGTCGCGACCGGCCCGCTCAACCGGCTCATCGAAGCCGCGTTTTCGCAGCAGCCTGCGGCGATTCGGAAAGGCAAACGCTTCAAGGTCATCTATGCGACGATGCCGGAAAAGCCCCATAGCAACGCCATCCCGGTGCCGGAATTCGTCTTCTTCGTGAACAATTCCGCGTTGCTGGACGAACACTATCGCCGGTTTCTGGAGGCGAAGATCCGCGAGGTTGCGCCGTTTACCGGACTGCCGATTTTCTTCCGCTTCCGCGGTCGGGAAAAGCGCGGGGCGAAGTAAGGCTGCTACTCTGTCAGCCGTCATGTGATGGTGAATCGCCGTGTTTATCGGCTGTGATTTGTGACTGGTGAGAAGTGATTTGTCGCAAGGCGTGGGTCAGGACATGGGTAACACATGTGGTTCAGGACATGGGTAACACCTGCCGTGGACTTTGGTTA
>JAYUSJ010000401.1:0-9811 GCA_043755735.1 Verrucomicrobiaceae bacterium
GAGGATCCGGATTTCCAGATCGCTCCCATGATCGACATCCTGCTTGTGCTGCTCATTTTCTTCATGTCCATCGCCACCGATCAGGTGTTGCAGGTGAACAAGGATGTCGTGCTGCCAATCGCGAAGGATGCCAAAGACTCGAACAAGGATGAAAAACATTCCGAGATGATCGTGAACGTCGTCTGGAATGAAGTGACACAATCCGGCGGAATCGTCGTGGACGACAAGCCAATTGAACCGGCAGTTTTGACCACCCGGGTCCAGACCATGGCGAAAAGCCCGGATTTCCGCGTCGTTATCCGCGCGGACAAAGGCGCACGCTACGCCTACACCAAGGAAGTTATGCGGGCTGTCGGCAACGGGGGCGTCGGAAAAATCACATTTAGTGTCGTCGATAAAGAAATCGATCGACCCAAGAAATAAACTTCAACCAACACTAGAAAGGACACACTGATATGGGCGGAGGAGGAGGAGGAGAAGACGGAGATTTTGGATTCCAGATTGCACCCATGGTGGACGTGGTATTCGTCCTCATGCTGTTTTTCATGGCAAGTTCGGGGCAAGTGGTGACTGAGAAAGAGCTGAACATCGCACTCCCAAGCGGGCAGTCCGCCGGAGATTCGAGCGTTGTGAAGACCCCGATCTACATCGACATCAATTCCGACGGCGTTGTCTTTGTAAACAATCTACAAATGGGCTCGGGAGCCAAAGATCGGGAACTCCAGCAGCTTCGCGAACTCCTGAAGCGCACACTCGGAGACGCGACAGACCCCGATCCAGTCATCATCCGTCCGGCACCTGATACCAAACAGGAGCGTGTCGTCGATGTTCTGAATGCTTGCGCCGCGACCAAAGTGGTCAAAAATCTCAGTTTCAGTTAGTAGTTTAATTCGAGGCGCGAACGCTCTGTTGCGCCGGTATTCATCCAAGTTCCAGGTTTCTGGCCCCGTCCGTCTAAGGAACGGGGGACCGGAAACGTGAAACCTGTAACGAGAATACCAATATGAGCACATCCGCAAGCAACGAAGACGGCGATCATGGATTCCAGATCGCCCCCATGGTGGACATTGTTTTTGTCCTCCTGATGTTTTTCATGACGTTCCAAACCGTCAAGGAACTCTACGTCGAAGCCTCCCCATCAGGCCAGCCCAAGACAATCGATCAGTTTTCGCCGCCGCCAATCGTCCTCGATATTGCGTCGGACGAGACCGTCGCGATCAACGGAAAAATCATCGCGGCCCCCGCCGATTCGCAGTTTGCGGGTCTTTCCAGTTGGCTTGACGGAATCCGCTCATCCTCGACCAAAGACGAGCCGTTCGTCATCCGCCCCACCAACGACACCCGTCACGAACGAATCGTCCGCGTGCTCGCCGTTTTGAACAAAGCGGGGTTCAAAAAAATCACCTTTGCCTGACGGCTACGGAGCCACGCGCTTCCACGCCTCCGCAACCATAGGACTCTCCGGCGCAAGTCGCATCGCTTCTGAGAGACGGCTCCTGCACTCCTCCACACGCCCAAGCTTTTCCAGCAGAAGTCCGTAGCGGTAATGCGCCTGCCACATCGTCGGGCTCAATGAGAGAAGCTGGCGGAATTCCGCTTCCGCCGCCGCTGATTCACCAAGGGCCGTCAGCGCGGAGGCGAAATTGCAGCGCGCCACGGGATCGCGGGGATTGAGAGACAGCGAATTCCGAAAATCACGCGCGGCCAATTGATTCTCACCGACCCGCAGGTGCGCGGCACCGAGTTCGTTCCAGCAAATGGCATTCTCCGGATAGATCTTCAGCGATTCGTCCATCTTCCGAATCGCCGATGCCGTATCTCCGGCCCGCGCAAACGCGTACGCTGCGTTCTCCAGCGCCATCGCATTCTCATTCGTCACTGCCGCAGCATGCTGGAAAAGCGTCAGGCTGTTCTCCCATTTCGTCACCTGCGAAGCCGTGGCCACGCCCAGCGCTACGAGCGGAACAACGGCAGCCGCCATGCGAAGCTTCCGGACCGCAGGCAACCATGCATCCGCAAGCCAAACGACCGCGATGAAAAATCCGATCTGCGCGAGATACACAAACCGGTCCGCACGAGCCTGCGAGCCGACTTGGACGAGGCCGAGATTCGGCACCAACATGCCGAGAAAAACAAGCCAGCCGACCAGCAAAAACGGGTATCGCCTCCACTGCCACGCGGCCATCGCCGTCGCGGCAATCAAGCCCGCAAGCACCATCAGCGCCGGCACCCATTGCGCCACGCCGGGGTGCGGATAAAACACTGCGAGCTTATCCGGCCAGACGAGGTCGTGCAGATATGCCCCGTAGGAGCAAAGTGCGTTACTCACCCGACTATCGAGCGGCAAAGCGTCCAGACTGATGACCGCACCGCGCGGCTTCGTCGCCTGTGTCGCGACAAGAGAAATGACGGCTGAAAGCACGAAAAACGGCACTTTCTCCCATAGCACGCGCCAGCCCGATCGCCGCAGTGGCCATGCATCGAGAAGCAATAGCACACACGGCAGCGTCACCGCCATTGGCTTTGCAAGCAGCGCCGCCGCAAACGCAGCCAGCGCCAGCCACCATGCGCCCGCGCGCCGCTCCATGGCCCAGCGACTCCATGCGAGCAACGCCGCCATGACAAAGAAGGCGCAAAGCACATTCTTTCGCTCGGCGACCCATGCGACGGATTCCACGTTCACCGTATGCAGCCCGAACAAAGCTGCGACCATCGCAGACGGCCACAACCGCCCGGTGAGCCGTCGAAGCGCGAGGAAAAGCATCACCGCAGCACCGCTGTGCCACAGCACATTCTCGAAGTGCATCGCCGACGCATTGAGCCCGAAGAGTGAGACATCCGCCATGAACGAGAGCGTCGTGAGCGGCACATAGAGACTGGCGTGCGGCTCGGAAAACGCGCGCTTGATTCCGTCGATCGTAAGCCCGGCGCGCACGGTGGAGTTTTCAAATACGTGACTGGTGTCATCCAGATGCACAAAGCCGCAGTTCACCACACCCGAATACGCAGCAAGAATCATCGCGACGATACCTATCGCGATGAGCGTAATGATCCGGCTTTCCGGCATTGCATGATTGGGCTGCATTCCTGGCTCCATAAAAAGCAGCTTCGACGCCAGCGCCCGGGATCAAGCGTCAGCGCGCCGGCCAGAACCGTGCAGGCTGCCGCACGAACTCCCGCTCGCAGCCACCGCTGCAAAAGTAGTGCGTCCGCCCCGCATAGGCCGCATGCGGGGTGCGTGCGGTCGGGACGACCGTCAGACAATCGAAATCGCGACGGTCGCGACAGACACAGCACTGCTGCACTTTCGCCCCGGCTGGCGGCACGGGCGGGAGCTGTGCGCAGCCTGTCAGGAACAGCGCGAGAAGCAGAAGCGCGCGCATGGGCTAAAAGGTAAGACTCAGACTGCTCGTCACCCGGAAATCCGTCTCGGCCTGATCACCGTTCAGATCCTGGACAACTGGGATTTGCACTCCCACGGACCACGCCGCGCTCTCGGAGAAACGCATTCGCACGCCCGGCGAAAGGAAGAGCACGGTGCCGCCGGTATTCCCATCGAGCCCTTCCTCCGTATCGCTCCTGCGGACTGCGCGAACATTGGCTTCCGCTTGCAGGCTGACTTGAGGGAAACTCTTCGCATCGCCGAAAATACGCCAACCGAGAGCCACGCCTGCATCAAAGCGGTTGCCGAGACGGTAGCCGTGCTTTTCCCCGCGCAGCGTGTACTGCGCGCTGGCATCGAGCGCGAGGCCGGGCGTGAGCGCGAAGGTGTAGGCCGCGCCCGCCATGCCATCCCACGCACCGCTGCCGGGCGTCGCGGCGGGTTCCAGTCGCTCGCCTGCGCTGTTAAAAAAGCGGTCTTCGCCAACGGGAGCTTTCACCCCTCCATAAAGCGCGACTTGTCCCGCCGGGCCGCGATAGACGCGGTATTTCCCTGTGAGCCAAAGGTCGGTCCAACCATCAGGGTCCGAGGTGCTCAGTTCCGGCCCTTCTTCGCCTTGCTCAATCTCTCGCGTGCCGTCCGCCGAGTAGTAGCCGAAAGCGATGCCGAGCCGGAAGTTTTCAGCAAGGCCGACGCTGAGATTCAGCGTGGTGAGCAGTGCGCGATCGATCAGCTCAAAGGCCTCCGCATCCGCGAGTTCACTGGCACCGGGCGTTTTGAATTCGGTCCACTCCAGCCGAATCGCTGTGGACCACTGGCCAGGCTTGAGCGTCTCCGCCGATTCCGTAAATGCCCCGCTTCCGGAAGTGCCGGGACCGTGATCGGCAATGGCGGTGGCGGTCGCGGCGATGATTAGTGTGGCAAGAATAGTTCTGTTCATTGGATTTTGTGCCCTCGGGAAATACTGCGGCGAAAGGTCCGGAGCAAACCCGGAGTGAGAGGGTGTGCGCCATTCACGCCTTTATTATTTTAGGCAGAGTTGAACACTCCCGCGAAAGACGGCACAACGACGACCGGGCGGCGCAGCACGGCCTTCCGCCGCCCCGGTGACGCGAGTATATGCCTACTTTTTCTTTTCGGCAGCGCATTTGCAGACCCACTCCTGCGCGTTGCACTTCTCGCAATTCTTCGTGTCGTACTCCAGTCGCGCCGTGATGGCCTTGGCTGTCGCATCGTCTTTGTATTGCAGGATCAGCCACTCACCGGATTTTACGGCGGGAATGACGAATGACGCACCCCACTTCACCGCGAAACTTCGCCATTCTACACCGTCTGCGACACCGGGTCGCTCATCGGGCCTTCCACGCCGAGCAGCGTGCCCGCCACTTTGTAGAGCCATTCGCCCGCGCCTGCGGTGCTCGCCATCGTCGCCACCGCGGTGCTTCGCATCGGTGGGAAGGCGCTCAAAAACGAAGTCATGTGGTCGCTCGCCGCGCTGGCGTTTGTCGCCATCTTCTTTTTCCACGCACCGTTTCCCGCGATCATCGGGACGGCTGGCCTCATCGGCTGGATGGGTGGAAAGCTGCGAAGGGACAAGTTTCTCGTCATCAAAGGCCACGGCCCCGAGAGGGACGCGGCGACGCTTTCGCATGATACCGGCGACGTGCCGCCCACGCTGGCCCGCGCACTGCGCGTCACCACATTCTGCCTCGCGCTGTGGTGGCTGCCCGTGCTCGCAGTCGGAGCATGGCTTGGCTGGAGCGGGACGCATTTCCAGCAGGGCCTCTTTTTTAGCAAAGCCTCAATGGTCACGGTCGGCGGTGCCTATGCCGTGCTGCCCTACGTCGCCCAGCAGGCCGTGGAAACGCACGGCTGGCTCACCGCGCCGCAGATGCTCGATGGCCTCGGCCTCGCGGAGACGACTCCGGGCCCGCTCATCATGGTGCTGCAATTCGTCGGCTTCGTCGGCGGCTGGCAGCATCCCGGCACGCTCACGCCGCTCGCCGCCGCGACCCTCGGCGCAGCCATCACGACATGGACGACGTTCGTGCCGTGCTTCCTGTGGATCTTCCTCGGCGCGCCTTACATCGAGCGGTTGCGCAAAAATGAACGCATCACATGCGCGCTCTCCGCCATCACCGCCGCAGTCGTCGGCGTCATCCTAAACCTCGCCGTGTGGTTCGGCCTGCAAGTGCTTGTCCCAAAACCGTGGCAGCCCGATTGGATTGCAGTGGGCATCGCAATCATCGCCTTCGTGGGGATGCAGCGGTGGAAATGGGACGTGCTCTATGTGAATCTCGGTGCGGGCGCTGTCGGGATGTGCGTGAAAATGCTGCTCGGGTGATGATGAGTGCGGCTTTCACGAACATCGCGTTTTGAACGCGCCTTGCCCTCCGCCCTCCGCCCGGTTGTCCCGCGCCCGCACACGCCGTGGATCAGCATCGGTGGAACGCTGGCTTGCCAAAGCAGAGTCTTCGGTGCATCTGTCACGAGTTCATGCGGCTTTTTCGCTCCATACTTTGTATCACGCTCGCGCTGCTGTGGTGGCCTGTCACCAACAGTTGCCTCATCGCGTCCGTGCTGCCGGAGATGATGGAGCCGACGTGCGAGTGCGGTGGGGAGCAGGAGGAACATGAGGGGCTGCCGTGCGGCACGAAGGACTGCACACCCTGCGCGACGCTGGAGAATGGCGTAAATCTCGCGGCACTCCAACAGCCCGCAGTGCCGCAGCCGGTAATGACGCTGACGGATTCGCTCACGGCGTTGCTGGAAAAATCTGCGCGGCTCGAATCGGCCACGCTCGCGGAGCCGCCGCCGTTGCCGCCGCCGATTCCGCCGCCAGCTTGGCGGACTGATGTGACCACGAGCCTGCCGGTGCGCGGGCCTTCGTTCGTGGCCTAAACGGCCTGCCCGTTCAGGCTGGCTGCTTTGCCTTCGCGGCGCGCGTCCGCGTGCCCGCGTCCTGTCGTTTTTTCCGTCCGCATTTTTCTATGAAACTCACATCCACCTTCCTGCTCATCATCACTCTTGCCGCGCGCGCCATCGCTGCGGATGAGAAATCTCCGCCAACCGTGACGCTCGATGCGCTCGTCGCGCAGGCACTCGCGGAGAATCCCGAACTCAAATTCTACGAAGCGGAAATCGCCGCCGCGAAGGGCGAGCGCAAGGCGGCGGGCGCTTGGGCGAATCCAGAAGTCTCCGGCGAGGTCGGGCGCAAGCGTGTGCGCGGCGACATCTCGGCGGAGGGCACGGCGTGGGCGGTTTCCGTGCAGCAGACATTTGAATGGCCGGGGCGTGTGTCGCTGCGAAAGGCCATTGCCGACCGCTCGGTGCAGCTCGCCGAGGCAGGGCTGGGGCAGTTCCGCTCGTCACTCGCGGCGGAGGTGCGGAGGAAAGGCTACACGGTTTTCGCAGCTCAGCGGCGCGAGTCGGCGGCGGCGGAAGTCGCGGCGCGTGGCGAGGAACTCGTGGCGACGCTTGTGCAGCGCGAGCCCGCGGGCGTTGCGCCGTTGCTGGAAACTCGGGCCATCGAGGCATCAGTCATCAAGCTGCGGCGTGCGTCGAGCGAGGGCGCACAGGAGGCGCAGGAGGCGCTTTTTGAGTTGAACCAACTTCGCGGGCGCGGCATTGGCGAGCGCATCATCATCGCGGATGTGACACCGGCGTTTGCGGACGTGCCCGGCCTGAACGAACTCATCCGCCGTGCGGCGCGCGGGAACTTCGAGCTGCGCCAGCGCGAAATCGAACTCACGCAGCAGGGCTTCAAAGTGCGGCTCTCGGAAAATGAGGCGTGGCCAAGCGTCACGGTTGGGCCGCACCTTTCGCGGGAGAAGGCGGGCGATACCGAGACGACGGCGGGCATTGGAGTGTCCATTCCGCTGCCGCTGTGGAATCGCAACACCGGCAACATCGCGGCGGCGAAGGCGCGCGAGCTACAAGCGCAGACTTCACTTCGGCTCGCGCAGCGCGACATTGAGCGGAAGCTGCGCACGCACGCTGCGGACTACGCGCTGCATCGAAAGGAAATGGCGCGCTGGAATCCCAAGGTCGCCGAGCAACTGCGCGAAGCCGCGACGCTCGCCGATCGGCACTACCGGCTCGGAGCTGTGCCCCTCACTACTTACCTCGAAGTGCAATCGTCCTACCTCGAAGCACTCGAAGCCATCTACGCCACGCAGGCCGACGCACTGACCGCGCTGGCCGAACTCGAACTGCTCACCGGAACCAAACTCACTAAATGAAAGCACTCATCCTCGCATCCATTGCTCTCGCCGCCGCGCTTGCACTCAGCGGTTGCGGCCCCGCCGAAGCCAAGTCGCACGAACGGCCGCCCGAAAACGGTGCGCAGTTCAAGAAGGATTTCGGCCTCACTCTCACCGACACGATGAAGAAGGCCATTACGCTCAAAGTCGCGGAGGTTGGCGAAACGAAAGTCGCGCCGTCTTTCACCGTCGCGCTGTCGTCTGCGGCAAACGAAGTATCCGGCTGGCTCACGGCGGAACAAGCCGCGCTCGTGAAGCCCGGAATGGAGATCGAGTTGTGTCGGGCCGATGCCCCGCCAATGCGCGGCACAGTGAAGCGCGTCGAGAAAGCGCCCTACGCGACGCTCGGCGATTCCGAGGTTGCGGTGGAAACTGCAACGGCGCTCGAAGCGGGCGTGAGCTTACAGGCGACCTTTCGCGGCGTGGCAGGCGAGGCTGTCACGTCCGTTCCGCGCTCGGCGTTGCTCAAGACGGCGGAAGGCCATTTCGTTTATGCGGTGAATGCCGAGTTCTACGTGCGCACGCCGGTGAAAGTCGGCGCGATGAGCAATGAGCACATCGAAATCACCGACGGCCTTTACGCGGGCGATCAAATCGTCGTCTCGCCCGTGATGTCGCTGTGGCTCGCAGAACTCCAAGTCCTGCGCGGCGGCAAAGCCTGCACCTGCGGGCATTGATCTCACTGATGATTCCCATGTCCAACTGCGATTGCAAAATTGAGGCGCGAGACGGCTTGCAGAAGAAAGTGCTCGTTACCTTGTTGGTAATCAACGCCTGCATGTTCGTCAGCGAATTCGTGATCGGGATTTTCGCCCAATCCACCGGAGTTCTTGCGGACTCGCTGGACATGCTCGCGGACTCCGCAGTTTACGGCATGGGCCTCTACGCCATCGGCCGGCCCGCCAAGGCCAAGATACTAGCTGCGCGTTGGAGCGGCCTCTTTCAGATGGCGATAGCCCTTGGAGTTTTCGCCGACATTGTTCGCCGAGCCGTCGTTGGCAGCGAACCGGTTTCGCTGCTGATGTTCGCGATCTCGTGCGTCGCGTTGGCAGCAAATGTTGTTTGTCTGTCGCTCATTGCCAGGCATCGTGAGGGAGATGTTCACATGCGGGCGAGCTGGGTGTTCTCGAAAAACGATGTCATCGCAAACCTCGGGGTCATCGTCGCGAGCGCCGCCATTTATTTCACGGGCTCGCGATGGCCCGACCTCATCATCGGTGTCCTCATCACTGTCGTGGTCTTGCGTGGAGGGCTGTCTATTTTGCGGGACGCCGCCTCGGAGATGCAAAAAGCAAACCCATCCTGATGCTGCACCGCCTTCTCGATCTCGTCATGCGGCAGCGCGCCGCCGTGCTGCTCGCCACGTTCATCCTCATCGGCGTGGGCGTGTGGGCCGCGTTGCGGCTGCCGATTGACGCCGTGCCGGACATCACGAACCCGCAGGTGCAAATCAACACCGCCGTGCCCGCGCTCGCGCCGGAGGAAGTCGAGAAGCTCGTCACCTTCCCCATCGAGAACGAAATGGCGGGGCTGCCCGACATGGTGGAGTTGCGCTCGCTGTCGAAGTTCGGGCTGTCGCAAGTCACGATGACCTTCCGCGACGGCGTGGACATTTACCGTGTCCGCCAACTCGTCACCGAGCGGTTGCAAGGCGTGCTCGACGAACTGCCGCCCGGCCTGACGCCCAAGCTCGCTCCCGTCGCCACGGGGCTCGGCGAGATTTTCTACTACGCGCTCGACTACACCACCGATGCGAAGGGTAAACCCGCCACGCGCGAAGAGCAGCTCATGGCGCTGCGGCAGATTCAGGAATACCAGGTGAAGCCGCTGCTCCGCGGTACGCCGGGCGTCGCGGAGGTGAACACGAGCGGCGGCTACGAGAAACAAATCGTGATTCAGCCGGACCCGGCGCGGCTCGCGGCGACGGGGCTTTCCCTCGATGTGCTCGCGGAAATCGTGGAGCAAAACACGCTCAACGCGGGCGGCGGCTACGTGGAGATTGGCGGCGAACAGCTCATCGTGCGCGCGGCGAGCCGCGTGACGACGACCGACGAGATCGCCAAGCTGCCGCTGAAATTCGCGGGCGGCGTGAAGCCCATCCTGCTCGGCGAAGTCGCCACCGTCGGCATCGGCGCGAACTTCCGCACCGGCGCGAGCACCGAAAACG
>JAYUSJ010000402.1:0-3223 GCA_043755735.1 Verrucomicrobiaceae bacterium
CCCGTGGGTGCAAATGTGCGGTTCGCACGGCTGCTCCTCGCCCGTCACGCCCTGCAACCCGATGACCAACGCCACCACCAGTGACTCGGAAATCGAAGCACTCGTGCAGAAGCTGACGAACGAGATCATGGCGAACCTTGGGAAGAAGTAGCGGGCTCATATTTGCCCGTTGAGTTTTCGGGAGGTGTTCCCTAAATAAGCGGTATGAAGCGAATCCTTACTGTTCTCGGGATTGTGACGCTGGTCGCTTGGGTGGCGATTGCCAATCTCCATCGTGGAAGTTCAGTCGGCATGAGAAGGTCCGGCAGCGCAACCTTGGTGCGCAACATGAGGAACGCGCTGATCGCATACAGTAATGACTACAACGAGTTCCCCGGCGGTGATTACGCACAGGTATGCCGCGCGCTCTTTGGTGAGAACCCACAAAAGCAAAAGTACATTGAAACCAGCACCAAAGGTGTGAACGCAGTAGGCGAGATCGTGGATCAATGGGGCACGCCGCTTCGAGTGAACCTTTCGCCTCATCCACACGCTCCGCGAGTCCAATCAGCAGGAAAGAATCGCGTGTTTGAACCGAGCAGCGAGGATTCAGATGATATTTATAGCTGGGAATAGTGAGTCCGAGGAACAGCAGCTTTTAGCCAATTCTCAGTCTCTCCTATTTCTGGAAGATGGTATCAGAAATCCGGCCGACCTCGGGGAAACTCTGCCAAGTCAGCCGCACTCTCCGGCTGGGGTGAGGGAGACTCCTTCGGTTCGATTGCGGAGTCGGGCTGCTTGTCGGGAGACTCCTTCGGTTGGATTGCGGAGTCGGGCTGCTTGTCGGGAGACTCCTTTGGTTGGATTGCGGAGTCGGGCTGCTTGTCGGGAGACTCCTTCGGTTGGATTGCGGAGTCGGGCTGCTTGTTGTGAGGCTCCTTCGGTTGGATTGCGGAGTCGGGCTGCTTGTTGGGAGGCTCCTTCTGTCTGATTGCGGAGTCGGGCTGCTTGTTGGAAGGCTCCTTCGGTCTGATTGCGGAGTTGGGCTGCTTGTTGGGAGGCTCCTTCGGTTGGATTGCGGAGTCGGCCTGCTTGTTGAGAGGCTCCTTTGGGTCGATTGCGGAGTCGGGCTGCTTGTTGGGAGGCTCTTTTGGGTTGCGCCGTCTCTGTTCGTGGGGTGGAGGAGCCGTTGTTCCCTTGGGCGGACTTTGGTTTTCGTCGGGCGGAGCTTCCTTCGGGTTGGGCCGACAGTCGGGCCCGCGTGGGGGAGTCTCGGGTGGGGGAAAGGGAGTCGTGTTTTGTCCGGAGCGAGACGCTTTCGGGTTGGGTTGAGAGTGGTTTCGACCTGCCGGAGCTTAGGTCGGGAGAAAATCACTGTGGCTGCGGGATTGCAGAGGCTCGGGTGGTGTGGGAGAAGTGTGGATATGAGTGAACCGACACTTGCTGCCACTCCGCAGCCTCCGCGCTGGGATGCCGATTTGGTTTTCGCCGTTCTGGGGAATCCGACCCGCCGCCGCCTTTTGATCTCTCTGGCGGGGAGGCCGCTCCAGACGGCTTCGTCGCTGGTGGGGGCGACGGGCAGGAATCTGGATGCGACGCTCAAGCACCTCGTCGCTCTGCGGGCGGCAAAGCTCATCATCACCGAGGAGAATCCGCAGGACGGACGGCGTTTTCTTTACCGTCTGTCGCCGGACATTGCAGTGCGGCGGACGGATGCGGTGCTGGAAGTGGACTTCGGCTGCGGCATGGTGAGGGTGTAGGTGCCGTGCGTGGACAGCATATCTACGAGGCGGCGTGCAGCACTTTGCGCGAGTTACTTCAATAATTCCGCCAGCGCTGCGAGGACGAGGTCCACGTTGCGGATGCTGGCGCTGTGGCCCATGAGGCCGATGCGCAGGGCTTTGCCAGCCATTGGGCCGAGGCCGGCACCGATTTCGATTCCGTATTCTTCGAGCAGGCGGCGGCGGATTGCGGCTTCGTCTTTTCCTTCGGGGGCGTGGATGCAGTTGAGCGTGTGGAGCGAATGCTTGGGGACGTAGCGGAGGCCGAGTTTTTCCAGCCCGGCGCGGAGGCGAAGGTGGAGGACGCGGTGGCGCTCGATCCGGGTTTCGAGTCCTTCTTCGATGACTGCGGCGAGGGCTTCGCGCAGGGCGAAGGTCATGTTGATCGGCGCGGTGTGGTGATACACGCGTCCGCCGCCACCGCCGCCGGTGTAGTATTTGCGGAGCATGGAGACGTCGAGATACCAGCTTTGCACCTTGGTCTTGCGGGCGTCCATGGCCTCCAGCGCGCGCGGGCCGAAGCTGACGGGCGAGAGTCCGGGAGGGCAGGAGAGGCATTTTTGCGTTCCGCTAAAAATGGCATCGATGCCCCAGGCGTCGACTTTCAGCTCATGACCGCCGAGCGAGGTGACGGCATCGACGACGAAAAGAACCCCGCGCTTTTTGCAGAGCTCGGAGATTCCTTCGAGCGACTGGAGCGCGCCGGTGCTCGTCTCGGCGTGGACGATGGTGAAGACTTTCGCTTTGGGCGCGGCGTCGAGGGCGGCTGCGATTTGCGTGAGGGAGAAGGTCTCGCCCCACGTCTGCTCCATGGCGTGGACGGTCGCGCCGCAGCGTTCCATCACGTCTTTCATGCGGGTGCCGAAGACGCCGTTGACGGCGACGACTGCTTCGTCTCCGCGCTCCAGGAGGTTCGTGGCGATGCACTCCATTCCTGCCATGCCGGTGCCGCTGACGGGAAATGTGAGCGCGTTCTGCGTGCGGAAAACCTGGCGCAGCATCTCGCACGTCTCGTCCATGATTGCGAGATACTGCGGGTCGAGATGCCCGAGCGTCGGCGCGCTCATGGCGCGAAGGACGCGGTGAGGCACGGAGCTGGGGCCGGGGCCCATGAGGATTCGTTCGGCTGGATTGATTTGCGGTGCGCTGGTCATGCGTGCAGTGAAAGAGAGCGGGGCGGGGGATGAAAAGGGCAAAGTGTCTGTTCTACGCGGGAAGGCTCGATTTCTCTTTCTCTATCGCCCTCGGATGAGGCATGCTCGCCGGTCCCGAATGGCGCGATCGTAGGCGGCAACGGGTCTTATTTTCCATGCTGACAATCCGTGATTTGAAAGTTTCCGCTGGTGGCCGAATGCTCTTTGAGGGCGCGGACATGCAGATCAACTATAGCGAGCGTGTCGCTCTCGTCGGGCCGAATGGCGCGGGGAAATCGACGCTCTTTGGCATCATCCTGCGCAAGGATG
>JAYUSJ010000403.1:0-9793 GCA_043755735.1 Verrucomicrobiaceae bacterium
TGAAAAAGCCTGCGGCAAAAAAGCCCCCGGTGAAGCCCGTCAGAAAAGGTGCGGATAAGACCGCGAAATCCTCCGGCACCGAATCGCTGCCATCGCGCATCGCAGCCGCGAAAAAAATTGAGGCGATGGATCGTCCGATGCCCGAGGCAAAGCCGGCGAAGGCGAAGCTCGCCGCAGCGCCCCGGCTCTCGGCGGCGGGTGCGCCTGCTGCGAATCCGCAGCGCAATAGCGATTTTCCCAATACATATATCCAGGAGATTTCCATCCGCCTCGAGGATCCCGATCATCCCGTGACGCTCAAGTGGACAGGGCCGAACGCGGCTGCGCAGGAAACCGGGCCATTCCGCAGTTCCCCTGGCGCGGGTTTGCGCGGGCTCAATTGCGACAACGTGGCGACCAGCCGGCGCTCGGGGAGTAACTGCACCCCAAAGGGTACGTTCACGGTCACCGGTTTTGCACCGCAGCTTCCGAGTCATCCCGAGGCTAAGGACGTGACGTGGTTTGTTCCCGCGCGCGGCATCGCTCTGCACTACTATCCGTCAGTGCCGGTTTTTCCTGCATCGCACGGCTGTGTCCGCCTGACTCCGCGTCGCGTCGCGCAACTCATTCGATTCAACTCCCGCGTGGGCGTGACGAAGGTTGTCGTGGACGGAACCTGGACGAAGCCCGGACGGCAGCATTAACGCGCTCTTGCGCGGACGGGCGCAGGCCCGTCAAAGCGGCGCATCGAGAATATAGGTTGGAGCTTTGAATCCCGGGGAATTCCGGACGACACGCGGAACAACAAAATTGTGGCGGTAGAGAGTCGTGATTCCGAAAGGATCTCTATCGTGCAAAGACGAGAATCGAGTTGGCCGACAGAACCAACGGTGCGGAATGTTCAAAGCCGTGCATTGTCTGGCTTTCTGCGGAAACACTGCCGCCGTTACCGATGAGATCGGGATTTACCCAGTTCTCATACACGTCGCTGTTGAAGACCTCGCGCCACGAGCCACTGCCAGGCACGCCGATGCGGTAGTTAAAGCGGCTAAAAGTTGCTCGAATGATGTCCCTTCCATCGGGACAGCGCCCGAACCGGATATTATCCTTTGGAACGTACGGCCAACCCTGGAGGCAGTCCCGCAAATCTACTACATTCGTAGCGATTTCTGCATGTCGGAATAAACAAGCTTCATGCAAGGCGTTTTGCAGCGGGGAAAAACGTCAGGGACGGCCCTTTGATGGATGGTCCCTTTACTATCCGGCTTTCCGGATTAGATTTGCAACCCAGTCAACCTTCTCGAACATTCTACGCTATGATCATCCGACATACCCCAAAATCTGGACACCGTTTTTCGAACCGTATCGAACCCCTCGAGCAGCGCATCGCTCCCGCGACTTTCATCGTCAACACGGTCGCTGACAGCGGAGCCGGTTCGCTTCGGCAGGCGATTCTATCGGCAAATGGAACCGCCGGTGCGGATTTGATCACTTTCAACCTCGGCACCGGGCCTTTTAAAATCCAGCCGCTCACCCAGCTTCCGGACATTACCGAGGCGGTGGCGATCGATGGTTATTCCCAGTCGGGTGCATCGGTGAACTCGATGGTGGATGGGACGAATGCGAACATCATCGTTGAACTGAGCGGCGAGAGTCTTGGCTTCGGGAACGGGCTCATTCTGGGTGGTTCCGGCGGGAGCATTGTGCGGGGGCTCGCGATATTCGGATTCAAGCCGGGCATCAACGACTCCGGCAACGCAATCACCCTCAAATCGAGCAACAATCGCGTCGAGGGAAATTTCATCGGCACGGATGCGAGCGGCCTCGGGAGGCTTGCGACGGACAACAAGAACGCCGGAGTGCGAGTGGGGGATTTCGCGGGTTCGACGCCCATCTACTCGGGAAATACCATCGGTGGAACGAACCTCGCGGACCGGAATCTTTTGACGGGGAATGCCTTCGGCGTGCAGTTGGACGAACAGTCCAGCGGGACGCTCATCGTCGGGAATCTCATCGGTTTAAACAAAGACGGCAACACGGCTCACGGGAATTTCCAGTCGGGTATCGCGGACTCGGGTTCGATGAATACGCAGATCGGAAACGGCTCGCCAAACGGGCGGAACGTGATCTCGGGAAATACGAATGCGGGAATTTTGCAGGGCCCTGGAACGGGAATCCAGATTCGCGGCAATTATATCGGGACGAATGCGGCAGGGTCGGCTGCGCTCGGAAATGCGAACGCGGGCGTGGAGATTATTTACGGCGGATTGAACGGGCTGATTGAGGGGAATGTGATTTCAGGAAATGGCGCGGACGGCATTTCTCTCGGCAGTTCGGTGGGCGACGGGAGTGCGGCGAATTTCAACGTCCGCGGCAATTTCATCGGCACGAATCCCACGGGGATGCAGGCAATTCCAAATGTCGGCGCGGGTGTTGCGTTCTATCAATTTGCGGCCGGGCATACGATCGGCGGTAATGCGGGCGGGCAGGGGAATGTGATCGCTTTCAATGGCGGTCCGGGAATCGAGGCGTTCGGAGGCGGCAATGGAAACCGCTTTCTTGGCAACGCGATTTTCAAGAACGGCGGCATTGGAATTAATCACGGCGGGGCGACGGAAAACTTCTTCGGCGTGACGCTCAATGATTCCCCGGATGCTGACGGCGTGACGAACTGGCCGCAGATCCAGACGGCGACCAATAGCGGAGCGTCGATCTCGCTAAACGGTGTGCTGAATGCGCAGGCGAACCGGATGTATCGCGTGGAGTTTTTCGCGCTCGCGCCGGACCAGGCCGATCCTTCGGGATTCGGCGAGGGTGCTGTGTATCTCGGGTTTCAGGATTTGACGAGCAACGGTACGGGTGTGGCCACGATCACTTACAGCCAGACGATTTCACTGCCGGGAAACACGGTGTTTTCCGCGACGGCGACGCCGGCGATCAGCGGCTCGACTTCGGAGTTCGGTCCGGTGGCGGGAGCTTCGACGACCTACACGTGGAATGGAACGGCGGCGACGGATTGGTTCAACCCGTCGAACTGGACGCCGAACGGCGTGCCCGGCGTGCTCGATATCGCAAACATCGGCAGCGGCTCGGTGGTTCCGACAGCGCCGGTTTCGGTGAAGGCGCTGAACTTTACCGGCGGCTCGCTCGGCGGGACGAGCGAGGTGAATGTGCTCGGCACCCTCTCGTGGTCGGGCGGCACGCATGTGGACGGCACGTTGCGAGTGATCGACGGCGCGACGGCGACAGTCGGCGGCAGCGGCTCGCCGGTGGTGTGGGCGAATGGCACGCTCGAAAACCATGGGGCGCTCACCGTGCAGGCGCAGGGCGTGAATTTTAACCAAGGCGTCCTCACGAACGCATCGCCGGGAGCGCTGATGACGCTGCTCGCCGCAGTGAACGATGCGGACGGTGGAGCGACGGCGGTGTCGCTGAGTAATCAGGGGACGATCCAAAAGCAGGGAGCCGGCGCGTTCGGGTTTGGCGGATTTTCGGTGAGTAACGCGGGCACGCTGCGTTCGCAGGCCGGGACGCTGTCCGTCGGCGCGATCCAGCAAACCGCCGGACTCACTGAACTAGCCGGCGGCAGTATTACTTCGGCGGGAACGGTGCAGATTCTCGGCGGTGATCTCGTCGGCGCGGGAACGATTACCGGCAATGTGCAAAACGACTCGCGTATTTTCATCGCGGGCAAGGATGCCGCGGGGACGCTGACGATTGCGGGAAACTACACTCAATTTAGCAACGGAGTTCTGGTCGCCGATCTCGGGGGACTCACTCCCGGCGCCGGTCACGACAAGCTCACGGTCACCGGCAGCGCGACGCTCAGCGGCACGCTCGAGACCAATTTGCTCGGCACGTTCGTGGTCCGGGCGGGGAACTCTTTCAACATCCTGGCGGGATCGCCGGTGAGCGGGACGTTCACGAACAGGGCCGGTGCGCCGCCCATTCCGGCGACCTACACGGCGGCGGACGTGATGCTGGTCGCCGGCGGCTTTACGGTGACGAATACAAACGACAGCGGTGCGGGGTCACTGCGGCAGGCGATACTTGATGCGAATGCGCAGTCGGGGCTCGATTACATTTCGTTCAATATTCCAGGCGGCGGGCTGAAGACCATCGCGCCCCTCACGGTGCTTCCGGCGCTCAGCGACGACACGGTGCTCGACGCGTATTCGCAGCCGGGCGCGTCGGTGAATACGCTCGCCGTCGGCAGTAATGCAGTGCTGCTCGTGGAGCTCAGCGGTGCGAGCGTGCCCAACGGCGCGGGCAGCGAAAACGGATTCTTGCTGTCCTCGAGCACGTCCACGATCAGCGGATTCATCATCAATCGGTGGAGGGGCTACGGCGTGGCGGTCGCGCCAGACGCGGGAGGCAGCAGCATTTTAGGCAACTGGATCGGCACCGACTCCACCGGCAGCGCTGCGCCGGTGAACAGTCAGTTTGGCATCCTGATCGATAGCGTGCCGGATGTGCGAATCGGCTCCGCGGCCCCGCGCGATAGAAATGTGATCTCTGGAAATGATGGCAACGGTATCGAGATCAACGGCTCGGCGTCGGACGGAACCATCGTCCGTGGCAACTATATCGGCACGACGAAATCCGGCGCCGCACTGCTCGGCAACCAGTTCGACGGCGTTTACACGCAGGGGCCGAATACGGTCATCGGTGGAGACAAGCCGGGCGAGGGAAACGTGATTTCCGGATCGGTGAACAGTGTCGGCGTGCTCATTAATCTTGGCTCCGGTTCCGGCAGTTCGGTGATCGGAAATATGATCGGCACCGATGTCACCGGGACGCTCGACTTTGGAAACGCGGATTTCGGTATTGAGGTGGTGGGGTCGGCAAACGTCACGATTGGCGGCCAATCACCAGGCGCGGGCAATGTGATTGTTGGAAATGGCACGGCGGGTGTCTCGATTGAGGGGGCCGCATCCGCAGGCGCTGTCATCGAAGGCAATTTCATCGGAACCGACAAGACCGGCACGCTCTCGCTGGGAAATGATTCCGGAATTTTGATTTACGAGGCTTCGGGGGCAACCGTGGGCGGGCTCCAGCCGGGTTCCATAAACGTGATCGCTTTCAATACGGGAGTCGGAATCGAGGTGAACGCGGCTGCAGGCACTGCCGCCGGGAACACGATTCGTGGCAATGCGATCTATGGCAACGGCTTGCTCGGCATCGATCTAATCGCCGCGGGCGATCCTCCGAACGGCGTCACGGCAAACGACGCGCTCGATGCGGACACCGGCGCAAACGGCCTGGTTAATTTCCCGTCGCTTTCGACCTTCGTCAGCGGAGCGAATCCAACGGTCACCGGAACCTACAGCGGCCTTGCGAACGCGTCGTTCGATATCGACGTGTATTCTTCCAACACCGCCGATCCGAGCGGCAACGGCGAGGGGCGGTATTTTCTCGGGACGGTATTCGTGACCACGAACGCATCGGGCACGGCAACGTTCACGGTCCCGCTTTCCGGCTTCATTCCGGGGGGCGGCGTGCTAAGCGCCACGGCGACCCACGGCGTCACCGGCAGCACCTCGGAGTTTTCTCCCGCGCTCGCGACCGTGGTCACGACCATCCACACGTGGGACGCGGGCGGCGGCGCGGATACCAATTGGTTCAACTCGCTGAACTGGTCCGGCGACGTGGTTCCCGGTGCTGCGGATTCCGCGGAGTTGCTTTCGAATTTCACCGTCACCCTAAACGCACCGGTAACGATCGCGAATTTCACGCAGGCCGACGGCACCGTAACGGGCGGCGGATCGATGACAATTACGAGCGGCTTCATGTGGACGAAAGGCACGTTCACCGGCCCGAGCACGCTCACAATCGCGGCAGGCGCGACGGCGACGCTGAGCGGTCCAGATGCTAAGATGCTCGACCGCCGGTTCCTCGACAACCAAGGCACCGTCTTGATTTCCGGCGCGGGCGCGTTGCAGTTCAAGAACGGACCGCTATTCACAAACTCGGGCGTTCTCGAGTTTCAAAGCGACTCGAACTACCAGGCGCTCGACGCGATTGGTGCGACGTTCACAAACTCCGGCAGCGTGCGCAAAACCGGCGGCACCGGCAGCAGCACGATCGGCCTCGGGGCGACGACGTTCACGGTCAATAACACGGGCACATTCGACGCGGAATCCGGGATTCTCGGAATTGCCGGCGGCGGGACATTTTCAAACGCCACGCTCATCACCAAGCCCGGGACGTCGCTGCGATTTGGGGGCGGAATCACCGTGGCTAATGGCACGACGACAATCAGCGGCGACGGCACGCTCGTGCTGAGTGCGCACACGCTGAACGTCAGCGGAACCGTAAACCAAAACGGCGCGACTTCACTTTCGTTGGGAAATGGCGCGGCGATCACCAGCAGCGGTACCTGGCAAATCGGTGGGGACGGCGGAATTGCCTCGGGCGGTGGCGCGGTAAGCAGCTTCACCATTGGCGCGGGCGGCGTGTTTCGAAAATCGGGCGGCAACGGAATCTCGATCATCGCCGTCCCGCTGAATCACACCGACGGCCCGGGAGGCCCGGCGGACATCGCAGTGCTGACCGGCGCGCTGCGACTGCTCGGCGGCGGCACATGGGACGGCACCGACCCGGAAGTCGCCGCTAGCGCGAGCCTGGAAATCGCGGGCGGCACGCTCTCGATCACGAACCGCCAGGTCTATGTGGAGGGCGCGGGCACCGTGCGGCTGAATGGCGGCACGCTGAACCTCGTGGACGATCAATTTGCCACCGACGGAGCCACGGCTTTCGAGTTCAGCAGCGGCACGCTCACGAACCAAAACGATCACGACCTCGTCATCTTCGGCCCGGCGACGTGGAGCGCGGGAAATGTCGTCGGCGCGAGCACATCGAGCGGGATGCAATTCTACGGCGACCTCGCCATCACCGGCGCTGCGAACCGCTCGGTGAAGGGCCAGATCTTCGACTACGCTGGCGGCGTCACGACCTTCAGCATGACGGGGAACATCAACCTCGTGGACGACTCCGGCTTCAACAACCGCGGCGTGATGAACATCACGGGCGGCGGCGGCTTCACGCACAGCGGCGCGGCGGGCGCGTTCTTTGCGAGCGTCGGCAACGGTACGACGACCGGCATCCTGCGGAAAAACGACGCGAGCACGACGAGCTTCGGCGCGGGCGTGGAGTTCAGCGCAAGCGGGTTGCTGGAACTGAACGGCGGCGTGCTGCACTTCGTGGAACCGTCCTTTCTCCTCGGCACCACCGTGCTTCAGGGCGGCGCGTTGAGCGCCACGGGCGTCATCGAGCTGAGCTCATCCGCGGGGCTTGGCAGGGAGGGAATCCTCACGGGAACGGGCACGATCACTGGTAACTTCACCAACATCAGCGGCACCATCCGCCCGGGCGGCACTGGAGTCGCGGGCACGATCACGATCGCGGGGAACTACACGCAAAATGCGGCAGCGAAACTCTCTGTCGATGTGGGCGGCGCGGGCGCGGGGCAGTTCGATGTGCTGAGCGTGACCGGAACTGCAAACATCGACGGAATGCTGGATGTCGCGTATTTCAATGGCTACGTCCCGGCTTTTGGCGACACGCTCTCGATTGTTCCCTCTGCGGCGCGCACGGGAACATTTGCGTCGATCTCCGGCGCGGGATCGCTGACTGCCGCTTACACCGCCACGCAAGCAAGGCTCGTGCGAAATGCCGTCTCGTTTGCGTGGGACGGCGGCGCGGGAACTTCCGATTGGTTCACGCCGCAGAACTGGAATCCCGATTTCGTTCCGACGGCGAATGACAACGTGTCGCTCGGCATCAATTCGACGATCAATCTTCCGTCGAATGTGAGCGTGGCATCGTACACTCAATCCACGGGAAGCCTCAACGGTGCAGGCAATCTCACGGTGACGACGGCATTCAACTGGACCGGCGGCCAACTCGATAGCGGCGGCGGAAAACTGATCCTCCCGAGCGGGTCGGTGGCGAATCTTTCCGGCGGTCCGTGGGATCTTCGTCGCACGGTGGATCAGGCTGGCACGCTGACGATTTCGTCGGGCGCGGACCTCACGCTCAGCAGTGGTGCGGTGTTTAACAATACCGGCCTCGTTGTTTCCACGGGCACGGGCTTCACCATCGACGCGCGCTCTGGCGGCGGCGGCTCTTTCCGCAATCTCGCGGGCGGCACATTTCGGGTCACCGGCACAGGGCAGGAAATGCTCGGCGGCAGCTTTGACAACAATGGCACGCTGGACCTTTCCACCGGCGCAGACTTCCGGCTTGGAACCGCAGTGACCGGCAGTTCCACAGGCGGGATGTGGAGCCTCGCGAGTGGAAGCCAGTTTACCTTCGACCACAGCGGCACAACGTACAGCCTCAGCAATGCGACGTTCTCCGGCGCAGGCACGGTGCGCGTGCAGAGCACAGCGAGCCTCGGATTCCCGGCGGCGACGACGACGAATTTCAACACCGTGATCTTTAGCCAGACTGGCGGAAGCCTCGTTGGCCCCGGCACTGCGACGATGGCTGGAGCGACCAGCCTCACAAATGCGGGGATCACCGGAGGCATCACCTTCAACGTCGGCGGCACGCTTACGAACTTGAACGGCGGCCTCGCCGGAGGCTCCACATTCAACACGAGCGGCACATCGACTTTCAACGGCGGGTTCTCGCTGGCCGAGGCGTCTGTGCTGAATAACTCCGGCGCGCTCACGATTCCCAATGGAGCCGTGGCGGACTTCATCACCGGCTCCGGCGGCGGGTCTATCGTGAATGCGAGCGGCGGTTCATTCACAAAACTTCCGAGCGCAAACAATACGGCGATCCAGGTGCCGTTCACAAATTCCGGTGCGGTGAGCATCGACGGTTCCATGACGTTTACCACGTTCACGCAGTCGGGCACGACGGCGTCGATCGTTGTCACCGGCGTCACCAGCGGAACATGGCAGCTCAACGGCGGGACATTCTCGGGAACCGGCACACACTCGACCGGAAGCGTGACGAACGCGGGAGCGACCGTCCGCCCCGGCGGCCTGAACGCCATCGGAACGCTCCAGGTGAACAACTACGAGCAACAAGCCGGAGGTACGCTGGAGATCGAAATCACGGGCACGGGCGCAGGGCAGTTCGACGTGCTGGATCTCACCGGCGCGAGCACTCTCGGCGGTGGACTGAGCGTCGATTTAGTTGCACCGTTTAACCCGACTACAGGAAATACATTCCGCGTTGTCACCGGCGGCCCGAGCGGAAACTTCGCGACATTTACCGGCGATGTAGCCGCGCTGACGCGAACGGTGGATGGTAGCGGAGTGCTGCTGACATCCACTGCGCTTACTTATGTATGGGATGCCGGCGCTGGCGGAGATACGAGTTGGTTTAACCCGATCAACTGGGACCGTGACAGCGGCGTCCCCGGCGCAGGAGACACTGCGATACTGAACTTGGCATCCCCGATCAACCTTGCGTCGGACACGAGCGTCAGCAGTTTCCAAATGGCCGCTGGTTCGCTGACTGGAGTTGGTGTGCTGACGATTACGGGCGGGTTTACGTGGACGGGCGGTTCGCAGGACGGGGGCGGGACGACGGCGTTGGCGGCTGGGGCGGTGTCGGCGATCTCGGGAGCGGGAGGGAAGACGATCGGGAACCGGACCTTTAATAATGCCGGAGCGCTGACGTGGACGGGGGCCGGGAGCATCACGATTTTCAACGGAGTGATCAACAACCAGGCCGGGGGCATGTTCGACATCCAGACGGATGCGGACATTGTGGACCCGGACGGGAACGGGAATGGTGGTTCGATCATCAACGCCGGAATATGGAGGAAGAGCGGGGGCTCTGGCGTGACGAGCTT
>JAYUSJ010000404.1:0-3211 GCA_043755735.1 Verrucomicrobiaceae bacterium
TGCCTGGGAGTTGATCGCGTAGATGAGCATCCCGCTGCGGCGATGATCGTGAAAGGAGAGCGAGAGCCGTTGTGCGTGGAGAAAAAGGTCGCCGCGAAAATCGCGAGCCATCCCGAGTTCAAGCTTCGTATTCACGTAGCTCTCCGCGATGCCGATAAGGTCGCCGAGGACATGGAGAAGCAGAAACGAACCCGCCACCGTGGCGATGAGCACCATGGGATCAGCGGCAACCCAGCCCGGTAGCCAGTCCAGCCACGAGGGCAGCGGTTGCTTTGCCAGTACATGATCCACGAGCACCTGCATCGGCCACGGCGCGAGCAGAGATGCACCCGCTGCGACGAAGATGAGAATCACCGAAAAGACCGCCCCGCGCCAGTATGGACGCAGGTATTGAAGCGAACGGAGATAAAGGTTCATCGCTTCGGCGGGTCGGCTTCTCCGAAGCTCCACTTGATGTTGGTGGACGGATCAGGAAGGTCCGAAACAGCCTTCACCAATTCCACATGCATGTCGTAAAAGAGGACATTGGAACCTCCGCCGGGGTGATGTGAGTAGATACCGCCGCTTTTCCGCCAAGACCACCCATCTTCGTACCAGGCCGGGCGGCCACGCGGCACAAAATAGGGATCCTTTCCATACCACTCCGACAGCAGAATGGTGCGGCTCATATCCACTACCCGCACAGGGTGAACCACATCCGAATCTCCCTCGGGCACGTTGTAAGCGTAGGAGCGAAAAACATACGACTCGGGATCACCTGCGTCAGGATCAAAAGGGCATAGAAACACAGCCGAGGCTTTGTTTGTCGGTTCGGGCAGATACCCGCCAACGACGAGGGCGGCGCTCCAAACGGCGAATTCAAGGTCCTCCGCCTCCTTATCGTAAGCGGCTGGAAATTTGCCATCGTGATCCCCTGCGAATCGGGTAAACGCATCTCCAATCGTTCGCAGGTTCGAAGTGCAGATGACGGCGGAAGATCGCTTCTTGACGTTTCCGTATACGACCATCGAGAGGGCTGCTATTATTGCTATAATAGCAATAACAACCAGCAACTCAATCAAAGTGAACGCGGAGCGTCGTAATCGTGGATGCATCAGTATGTTTCCCCCGTCAGAGATACCAATTCACAGAAGCAGCTACCAAGTTCTAAAACAGGCCATAATGAATCGGATCGTAACGATTGATAAGGAATCCTAAAATAAAATCGACCTGCAAGCGAGAACAGACTCGCATTTTTGCCCTTTCTGCGAAAGAAATCTGCGAATGCGAATTGCACAAATCTCCACCGTGGATACGCCCGTCCGCCGGAACCACAGCAGCAGCGTGGAACAACTTTCGTGGGTTTTAGCGAGAGAACTCACAGCACTCGGCCACGAAGTCACGACTTTCGGCGCAGCCGGAAGCGACGTAGCAGGCCGATTTTGTGAAACCTTGCCGGGAACTTACGGCGAAAACGGATCGCCGGAGGATTGGCGCCTGTGCGAATGGATCAACATTGCCCGGGCATTGGAAAGCTCGCGCGATTTCGACATCGTTCACAGCCACGGATACCTGCTCGGACTTCCGTTCGATGCTCACATTTCCACGCCGATGGTGCACACGTTGCACATTCATCCGTATGAGGATTCGATCCGCCTTCGCACCCTGTTTCCAAAGGTAAACGTTGTCGGCATTTCCCGCTTTCAGTGGAGCGAAATCCCAGGCCTGCCTCCGGTAGCCATCATTCCCCACGGAATCGATGTCGGACAATTTACTTTCAGGGCCACGCCGTCGGACTACCTCGCTTTCCTCGGACGCTTCGTCCCTGATAAAGGCGTGCTCACCGCCATTCGTTCCGCCCGATCGCTGGGAATTCCCCTCAAACTCGCGGGGCCGCGCAACGACTACTTTGAAGCCGTGATTGCGAGAGAGGTGGACGGGCGCAATGTCGAATATGTCGGCCCGGTCACCGGGGAGTCCCGGGATCGTTTCCTCGGGGAGGCAAAGGCTATTCTCTATCCAATCGAAGCCCCCGAACCATTTGGTCTCGTTCAAATCGAGGCGATGATGTGCGGAACTCCAGTCGTCGCCACCCGAATCGGAGCAGTGACCGAAATCGTGGATGAAGGAATTACTGGCTTCACGGCTCTCGACCCCGGCGAATTCATACGACAAATTCCCCGCGCAATCGCACTCACTCGCCCCACGATTCGGGCCACTGCTGAAAAGCGATTTTCTGCCACTGCGATGGCAGAAGCTCATGCCGCACTCTACAAGTCACTCGTGAAAAAATGAACATTCTTTGCATAGCTCCGCATCCGGACGACGAAGCCATCGGATGCGGCGGCACGCTCCGAATACACGCGAATCGCGGCGATCGCGTGACAGTGGTTTTCCTCACCTCCGGCGAACTCGGACTCGACCATCTCCCGCGTGAAGAAGCGCATCGCATCCGGGAGGCTGAGGCAGTCCGCGCGTGTGAAATCCTCGGCGTATCGAGGCTTGAATTTCTTAGGTTTCCGGACTGGTTCACATCGGACCATATCCCCGAAGCAGCCAGCCAACTCGCAGGAATTCTCGAAGCCGAAAAGCCCTCCCGTATTTACCTTCCCCATCCTGACGAATCGCACCCCGACCACAAAGCAGCGCTGCCGATCGTGCGAACCACTGGCTACCGCGCAGCGCTGTATGCCTACGAAGTCTGGACGCCACTTCAACGCGCGGAGGAGCTCGAAGATATCGGTTGGGTCCTCGCCGAAAAGCTCCGCGCGATCCGGTGTTACAAATCACAACTCGTGACGTATCGATACGATCGCGCCGCCCGGAGCCTCGCGCAATATAGGGGGATTCTCCACGCCAACTGCCGGTACGCTGAAGCTTTTGAGTCGCTGTAAACGTAGAGGCGGCCCCTCATCGCAGCAAATATGAGCGCGAACCATCGTGATTCGGCCCCCGAAACTCCGAGCCGACTGCACCCTCGATTTGCGCTGACGGTCGGCCATCAAAAGCACGATCCGTCCGTCATGAGCAACCTCATCCAAACTCCAGCGGTCACCAACCTCGACGATCCAGCGGTTGTCACACCATCTTTCAGAAATAATCGGACGATTCGCTGCTTGGTTGCAGCATGTGGCGAGGCCGCCCAAGCAAGCCGTTGCTGCGACGCCCTCGTCGCAGGAAGTGCCTGCGACGCCCCGTCGCAATCGGCGAGTAAGCGGCGAGGCGCCGCTGG
>JAYUSJ010000405.1:0-9709 GCA_043755735.1 Verrucomicrobiaceae bacterium
GACGATGCCGATTCCACACAGGTGGAACTCGCCGGCCCGTGGGCGGCAGAGACCAATCTCACCTATGGGTTTCGTGGCACGTCAAAGGTCATCACCAGCGCGACGGTGAACGCGGAGGAGTATGCGCGCTTTCATACGATGCTGCCGGTGAGCGGGCCGTGGAAGGTGTTTGTGTGGCACAATGGGCGCGCAGGGTTTGGCAATGAAGTGGATGCGGTGGTGAAGGCGGCGGGCGGCGAGGTTTCTACGTCGAAAATGGCGCAGCATGTGTACTCGGGCCAATGGATGTTGCTGGGCACATATTGGTTCGATTCCGCAGAGGAGGCGGAGGTGAAACTCTGCCACAACAACAGCGGTTCGCTCAGCGCGGATGCTGTGCGGTTCAGCTTTGCCGCGCCGGAGGTGGTGCTCGATAGCACGGGCGATAGCACCGGGGTGGCGCTGTACAATGCGACGGTGATTAGCAGCGCGGCGTGGGGTTCCGTGTCGCCGGTTTTGTCGGGAAATGAGATGAATCTCCGCCGCTCTTCCACGGTGAATGCGCATGTCGATTTCTCGCCCGTTTTGCCCACGCCGGGCGATTACGAAGTGTCGGTGTGGCTGCCGCGTCGCGGAGGCGATTGGGTCACGAGCGGGAAGACGGGCGTGACGAGTGTGCAGGTGGAAGTGGTTGCGCGCGCAGGCTCGACCACGCATACCGTCGAGCTGCCGCCCGACAACGGCCCAAGCGAAGGCGCTTGGGTGCAAGTGGGCACGGCTCCGTTTCGTTTCGACCAGACGCCTGTGGGCCAGAGTGGGGGCCCTGCGAAGGTGATTATCAAAGGCCCGACCAGCACGACGCAGTGTGTCCCAGCCGATGCCGTCCGCTGGACGAAAGTCGGCACGCTCGGCATCTATCAGGACGACGAAGATCCCGCCGGCCCTCCCGGAGTCACCCTCGGCACCAAGCTCGCCGGACAGACGGCAAACTGGCTGACCGAAGGCATCACCGACCGCCTCGCACGCCGCTTTTACTACTACAACTACCAGCCCTTCGGTCTCCGCTCCTCGAAGGCCGGAAACAACAATCAAAAAGCGACCTACACCCCGCTCATCGCCGAGCAGGGCTTGTTCGACGTGTATGTGTGGTATCCCTACTACACCGGCAATTCGCCGACGACGAAAGTCAGCGTGCAAGCGCGCATCACCGCCACGACGAGCGGCCTCGTCACGCGCACGGTGAACCAGACCATCGAAGCTGGAAAATGGACTCACGTAGGCCGGTATATCCTCGACCCAAACCTGCCCGGCCAGCCCGCGAAAAGCTGGCTCACCATTGAGCCCGACGGCAACACCGGAACGCAGTTTGCCAAAGCCGATGCCGTGCTCTTCCTGCGCGACGGCGAAGACACTGACCTCGACGGCGACGGCCTGCTCGACAGGCTCGAAGACCTCCTCGGCACCGACCTCGCAAACCGCGATGGCAACAGCGACGGCCTCATCCGCGCATGGGATACGGATGGCGATGGCATGAGCGACGGCGATGAATGGCGGCTTGGCAGGAATCCACTCCAAGCTGCTGGCGATGGATCCGCTGTGATGACCCTGAGCGTCCACACCCCGACCACCCGATAGTTTCTCAATTTCAGCCACTAAACGTTCATTATGATTCACCCTTCATTCCTCCATCGGATGCGCCGCGCGCTGCCTATTTGCAACTTCGCAGTCTTCTGCGTTTGGCTCTTTCTTTCTATAACTACAATCCCCGGTAGGGCTCAGTGCTGTGGCTCGAAGTGCGAGGACGACGGTTCTTGCGAGGATAAGAAGAAGATCACTATTACGAATCTCGCTAAAACAACGATGACCGGAGGTGCGTTTCGGTCCTGGCACTTTACGGTAAAGGACAAGTTTGGGACGGAGTGGGCGGGCGGAACGTTTACCACTTCCGGGAGTATTTCCCTTTCCACATTTTGCGCTCCCATCGACATACAGTTGACCGTGGATATTCAGCCCGATCCCGATCCGGTTACCGGAATCACTACTTACCTTCCGTTTACGACGCCAGACGCCGATGCGCACTATGGACCCAACCCCGCCCCATCGGAAAATACCGGAGTCGGAAGCGACGCAGGGGGGAGCACGAGCGTGCATACCAGCGTTGATTCCCCGCCTGTAGACCTGCTTGACACCACGGCGATCCCAGTTCCTCGACCACGGGTTACTGAAGATTTGTTGAAGTTCGACTGGTGCGCAGAATGTGGGGATCCCGGCACGAAGAGCTTCGGAGAAGGAGCGCATAAGTTTAAGGTCGGTTCTGGTTGCTCTGTGGATCCGGGGAAATCATGCGCGAAACTCGGGTCTGTAAGTTTTCGCATAAATCTCGGTAGGGAGCGAGCCGGGAAAGATCCGGTGGAACTAACAATCAAGCTCGACTCGCTGGAGCCGCGACTCGTGGGGGTCAATACGATCTCCGCATTCAGCCCTAGCAATGTGGAATACCCGGGGATTGTGAACGCGTATGACTTGGAGGTTTGGTGCTGGAAATCGTATCAAGTGGGTCGAGAGTCGGATCCGGACACTCATTTGTCTTGTTGGGGTGCCGAAAGAGTCAAGTATCGGTATTTTGACAACGGTGGTTACCGATTTCTTTTCGATCATATGCATGTGCCACCGACGTTGAAGCGAGCGGCGGGACGAAAGGCCGGTCCAACCGCGTGTTACAGCGAAATTATAGGCCTCCTCATTCAAACCACTCCACCGTCTTCACGATTTCAATGCGAGTTTATTCCGGTCGCCCCACATTACGGTTTCCCGAAGCAAAACTCCGGCGGATGGCAGGAGACCCTCCACGATTTCGTCTTTCAAATGGATAAGCAGTCGAATCTTGTGGACGGAGTGTTAAATTGGACGGGTGACCTTGTGGATATCCCTCCGGGAGCGGTCGACGCCAATGGCCCAGGTGGGGCACCTGTTTCCGACAAAAGCCTCGATGACTACGTGCGGGCAATCCGCCAAACGATGCAACCTTCTTCACCCGACTTCACAAACTGGTATTATTCCCTGAACACTATTGCCTCCACGGGACGGCCGGGCGATATGCCTCGCGACACAAGCAGAGACGACGATCCTCAGTGGAACACCTCCGCAGGATATTCGGTGAAACGGGTATTCGACGGACGGACTCCAGTCGCCACCACCAACGCGAATGGCCCGGTTTCAGTCGCCGGACCGGATGTTCTGGTTGAGATTATTTCTCCACCGGCACAGCTTGGGCCGAATGTTGCCTACGAGATTCACGGATATTGGAGAGACCAAGTCGGCTTCAGCAACAATGGCGAAAGTTATACCAAGAGCGGTGAACCGTTCGCGCGATGGGTGGTTTCCGCACCCGATGGCTTGAACGCAGCACATCCGACTCGTTTCCGTATCGACGAATTCCACGGCACGACCCTTGTAAAATGGCACGAATGGAAAGAACTTCACAGCACCACGGCCAACAGCACATCCACGACGTGGCAGTTGAATACCGGGGAAGGCACCAAACAGGAAGTTGAGGTGCAGGAGAAAGTAGAGAGCGCGACGACCATCGTAAAAACGACCACGCGTCAAATCCTCGATCTCGGCGGCCTATCGAATCTCGTCGCGCCCCTAAACATCGGCGTCGTTGCGCAGGACCGCATCCTCAGTCACCACTCGACCGTACAAACGCGAAACTCGAGCAACAATTTCTTGCAGAGCACTGTTTCTACAGACGGATTTGCCGCGGAGGCGCAGACGACTACACAGCACTACGACCTTACCGGGAAAGTCACCCACATGACCCGGAGCGATGGATATTTCGAAAAATACGAGTCTTGGGAACAGGGACCGGTCGAATGGAGTCGAACGATTCGCCCATGGCTCACGATGGCCTATTCCGTCAATCTCACGGAGAATGACGGTGTTGCGACGACCACGAGTATCGAGCCTCTTGCGGGAGGCGGTACCCTCACCACCACGTACGAAACAATCAAGGGTGTGCTAATGTCCACGACCACGACCACCGAGACCGCAGCCACAGTTCTGCATTTGGCTTACCGCCCGCCTCAGCCCGTGCAGCGGGTTGTTACGGTGCGCACTAACGCGTTCGATGGAGTTCCCCGAACAAGCGTTTCCGAGACCTATACAGCCAAAGCCGTGGAGTCCCTTGCCGGAAAGCCCGCGTACCGAAAAGACGAGGGCGGCAGAGTGACGATTTATCATCATTACAACTACATGAAGTATCTCAACCCAGGGGACTCGGTAACATACGAGAGGCATTATCAAGAAGGAGCCGGCGGCGCGCTCGACCCCCTTGCTTTCCAGACTGAGAATGTGACGAATTACTACGATCGAAACGGGCGTCAGATCCAGACGGTCCGCAGCATTCCCGATGTGGCTGGCGGCAACCATGCATTCGATCACGTCACTACGACCTATAAGAACAACGGGAAAGTCACGGAGCGCGCTCGTTTGGAGGGTGGACGGACTCTTGCGACGCTCACTTACGACGTAGGGGACCGCAATCTCCTTACTGAAGTAGATGAAACTGGGGCCGCAACGCACTATTCCCAATACGATGCGAACGGAAATCCTGGGACCGTCAGTTCCGCAAGTGGAACCACTCTTTTTACTTATGACGCCCTCGGGCGCGTAAAAACTGAAGCACGGGGAAGTTTTGTGACGGCAACAACTTATGACAGCCGGGGGCGGGTGAAAACCGTAACTCAGGGTCCAGAAGGGGCCGAGCGAACGACGACATACGCATACTCTCCAGCCTCCGACACCGTGACACGTCCCGGCGGCTTAGTCACGAGCAATGAGCGTGCAATTGACGGTCAAAGGACCCTCGATTGGAATGGTATCGCAGCCACAAGCTACATCCGCCTAGATGCAAATCTCGCATGGGACATCCAGTCGCCGCCGGTCGATGGGACGCGCAACTTCAAGAACGGGACTATTCTGGAAAAACGGTATATAGCCAGCGAGCTTGTCTCGGCGTCGATTACCGACGGTTCCGGTCGAACGGTGGCGGAATTCACTCCATCATTCGATGCGAGCGGTAGCCTCGCTGGTTCATGGCGGACCTTCCGGTTCGATAGCGCCGGACGGGTGATCGCAGAACTTGTAAATGGCATCGTAGTCGGAGAGACCACTTACTCCAATAACGGGGCAACGGAGATCGTTCGTTGCGCCCCAAACCCCGACCAAATCCGGACTTCATCCACCGTGTATAGTTTCGTCCAGAACTCGGTTTTAAATTCTTCCGGCAACTATGAGCCGAGCTCTGAGAACGGTTGGTGGCAGATCACCTCCACATTAACCGGCTCATCGCGGCAACGCCTTACCGGCAGTCAGCTTGACACCATTTCTGAGTCGGTTCAAACCGAGGGTTCCCTGATTGCCCGTTCGAAATCGACTGGGACAGGCTTAGGCGATGTGACAACGGTTTCCACCGTTTCTGGGGTCTCGAATCCATCTACCACAATGTACAATGCGGGCCGTCTGATGGCAGCGTTCACGCCCGATGGACGCCAAACCTACTTCACCTACGACTCGCTGGGCAGGCAAACCGACTCTAATCAGAATGG
The DNA here is from genome assembly GCA_043755735.1 of Verrucomicrobiaceae bacterium. Taxonomy (GTDB): domain Bacteria; phylum Verrucomicrobiota; class Verrucomicrobiia; order Chthoniobacterales; family Chthoniobacteraceae; genus SXWH01. Next base: position 5,589 of record JAYUSJ010000405.1, read on the forward strand.
CCGTCTCAAAACCCACATTGAATACGATTCGATTTACGGACAGCCATACAAAATTACAGTCTTTGAGGATAATTTTGACCAACCAAGCCAGTGCAGCACGGAAACCGTCAACATATACTACGACCCCGCCAGCGCAAATCCCGGGCTTCTTAAGAGCAGCACCACTGATGGCCGCACCACGTATCAGTCCTACACCCCTGCCGGGCAAACCCGCCGTATATGGGGCGCAACTTACCCGCAAGAGTACGAGTACGACAGCGCAGGTCGTCTCTGGAAACTCCACACGTTCCGAACTCCGGAATTAGGAGATCCATTCTTTGCGCCTACATGGCCAGCGAGTGCCGGGACGGGCGACGTCACGACATGGGAATACAAATATGGGTTGCTCTGGAAAAAGACGGATGCTGCGAGTCATGCGGTTGTGTACACTTACGACGAGCAGGCACGCCTAAAAACGCGGACGACGGCTCGTGGCATCGTTACTACCTACGGCTATGACCGTGCCGGGCAGATGACGTCCACTACCTATAGCGACGGGACGCCAAATGTGACATATGCGAGGGATTCCGAGGGTCGGCTTGTCACCGCACAAACAGCGGGCGGAAGCAACTGGAGCACAGGACGTCGATACTCATACGGGTATGAGGGTATGTCGGCGAACGTGGCAACCGAAACTCTCGATCCGTCTGATTTCAATCCCAATTATATGGGTTACGGATCAATCTCACGCTCCTACACCAACGGAAGGCTCACAACGACAAACGGTCATTTTTTCGGCAATACCGTGACAGACTATCAGGATTATCTGGTCATCAACCAGAGTCGCTCGTATAACCCCGCGAACGGCCGCTTTAGTGACATCGTCGCGTCACGATCAGGTTTCAGCGGGACTGATTTTTCTTCGGTGGGTTCGATGTTTCAATACGACCATCAATCAGTGGTATATCCCACGACGGTTACCACGGCGACACCCGGAGGCGTGAGCATTGTGACAACAAAAACACCGGATGGAATCGGACGACTTACAAATATCGATACGACAGCGGGCTCTGTTCCGACTTACGCAATGACCTACGAATACACGAATGGTTTGCGCATGAAGGCCATTACGACCCGTCGAAGTATGACGAATCAACTTCAAGGTGCAGACTGGGAATACAGCTACAACGGCAGGGGCGAATTAAAGGGTGGAGTCAAAAAGCTGAACGGGGTTCTTGTCCCGGGCTACGATTTCGGCTATGGTTTTGACTCAATCGGAAACCGCCTATCGACTACCGTGAACGGGAACGTCTCAACTCTGGTGCCAAATAGCCTCAATCAGACCGTCAGCAGGACGGTGCCCGGAACGCTCGATATTCGAGGTTCCTTCACCGATTCTGATCCGCAGAACATTCCCACCAGCGCAACTCCGCAATCTGCTGCTGCACTTTTGGCATCGCAGTCTCAGGGATGGATTTTCACTAATTCCTTTGTCGATGGGAATTTCTCAATTCCGTTTCCATTTCCCAATACCGTTGGCCCACGGGCGGAAGCCATCAACATCAAAATGACGGCCAATCATAACGGCAACAACGTCGAAGACACAATCACGCGACGTGCCATCCTCCCCGCTACTCCTGAAGTAATCACTCACGATTTGGACGGCAATATGACGTCTGATGGCCTGTGGAACTATATATGGGACGCCGAGAACCGTCTCATCCGAATTACTGCCAAACCCGGCGCAGCCCCTTGGTTTGATAGCCCTACTTTAATGGAGTACAAGTATGATTGGATGGGCCGGCGAATCGAATCCGCCGTGTACGGCCCCTTGAGCAATGTGGTGCATCGGACCAAATTCCTGTGGGACCGGTGGAACATCCTCGCACAGTCTGATTGGGGTGCCACGCCTACGGGTCAGGGCACTGTACTCCGCGCCTACGTTTGGGGCAACGATCTGAGTGGAAGTGAGCAAGGTGCAGGGGGAGTGGGCGGGCTGCTCGCGGTTCAAGCCCATGAACCGGGGGTTTACCTTGGAATGTCTGGAACAGTGAAAACATACTGCCCGACTTACGACGGAAACGGCAACGTGATGAGTTACATCAACGCCGCGACCGGCACAGTTGAGCAGGAAGAAGAATACGGCCCTTTCGGAGAAAACCTCCGCCCCCGCTCAATGAACATTCTCCGCTGCCCCATCGGCTGGAGCACTAAATATACGGACGAGGAGACGGGGCTCGTGGCGTATCAGTTGAGGTTTTACAATCCGACGCTGGGAAGGTGGATGAGTAGGGATCCGATTGAGGAGGATGGTGGAGTGAATTTGTATGGGATGTGTAGAGGGAACGCCATAAGTCGAATCGATTATCTCGGGCTGGATTGGAAAAAGGCACCACAGAAAGACCAGCCAACAGATGAGTTCCGCGTCGTCTGGAAACGAGACAGCGATAAAGACACCCTTGAAAATCTTGCGAAACAACTAGATCTAGACCCAGTTGAAAGTCTCAAATGGAGCAAGAAGAAGGATGACTGCACCTTTAGTGTGCCGAATGTATGGATAGATGCTGATTTGCTACGCGGTGGTGGTTTAAAAGACCGTATAATTAATCTTGGTGGGACGTTCGGGCGTGCATTTACCTTTACCGGCAAAAAGAGAATCAAGGTCGACCACGCAAAGGATTTGGAAGGGAGCATAAGAAAGCACAAGGGCGATATTATCGGTTTTTCGCTCTATGCCCACGGGAGTCAGGAGGGTGATATTGTTATGCCGGATAAAAAGATTGTAGATCCAATTGACGGTATCGAAGAATATGATGAAACGAGAGGCACAAGCCAAGGCCGAGTGCTTTACGCGATTGACGAAAATGGATTCAAATTGGCTAAAGCATACGTTATGCAATGCTATAGTGGATATAACGGAAAATATATCGGCAGGAAGTATAATTGGGATGAGCAGTGGAGGAAACACGTTTTTGGAAAGTTGAAGGTGTATCACGGATTGAATGTGCTTGGATTGGATCTAGGTTCCAGATAATCGAATTATGCGCACTTTTATAAATATGCTCGCATTTTTTGCGATGATTTTGGTGTCGGGTTGCTTCGGGGAGGGAACGCGAATTGTTAGAAGAAAGGAGAAAGCCTATGGAAAGCCTATGGAGTACATTCGAACTGTCGAGAAGGCTAATCAAATTGAAAGACGCCGAAAGAATGGCGAAGATATTCCTCCATTTAAATATGGCATACAGGACCTCAATAGCCGATGGAGCACTCCCGCCGCAAAAGAGGAAACTGGAAACGGAGTGATTGCGCCAAGATAGTAAACGGAGGCGACGGGGTCAGGCGAGAAAAAAGAAATAATCGAGCGTAAGCGTCACGCCGAGCACCGTGCGATGGTCGTCGCGTTATGGCGGAGCGGAGGTATAAATGCCGTAGGGAGTTCGTATATGGAACTTACGAACTTTATGCGGTGAGATGGATGGGGGATGAAGCAATAAAGACGCTGGAGCTTGATTGTAAGCGGAATGCCCAGTGCCATAGAGCAATGATCGCGTTTCGGCGGCACCGAGGTGTAAATTCCATAGTGAGTTCATATACGGGAGACAAAGGGACAGTCCCATAGTAAAAAAGTCCTTGCCGATTGACGCCCTGACTGATTCCCTCCCCAAACACGAACCACGAACCACGAAAACCATGCGCCAAGCCCGACTGAGAGCACCCAAAGACCACACTGAAGCCTACTACCACTGCGTTTCGCGCGTCGTGAACCGGGATTTCATTTTTGGCGATGCGGAGAAGGACTTCTTCGTCCAGATGATGCGCAAGTATGAGCGGTTTTACGGGCTGCGGGTGATGACGTTTTGCATCATGAGTAACCACTTTCACATCCTCGTGGAAGAGCCCAAGCGGCCCGACGTGATGCCTTCCGACGAAGAGCTTTTGGACGAAATCAAACGTATTTACAGCGCCGAGGCGTTCATACAAGTGCGGTGGCAATTGCAGCAGTTTCGCAAAATCGGCGCGGATGAAGCGGCGGAAGCGCTCCGGGAGTCGTTTTTCAAGCGGATGTGGAACGTGAGCTACTTCATGAAGTCGCTCAAACAGCGGTTCACGGCCTATTACAACAAAAAGACGGCGAGGAAAGG
>JAYUSJ010000406.1:0-3200 GCA_043755735.1 Verrucomicrobiaceae bacterium
GGAGCGTCGGAGCGTCGGAGCGTCGGAGCGTCGGAGCGTCGGAGCGTCGGAGCGTCGGAGCGTCGGAGCGTCGGAGCGTCGGAGCGTAATACAAGGGTAACGCGGAAAACCTCGGATAAAGTCCAGCGGGAAATCATCGCAGTCGTGATGATTCAGCATCGAAAAGGTGCGCACACCCACTTCTTTCACGCCCACACCTACTGTTTGGGTGTGAATACCCACAGCCAAGGTGCATCCACCCGGCCATCGGGTGCGCCTACCCAGCCAGCAGGTTTGCCCACCTTTTGCGTGGGTAGTCACACCTTTTCGCTGGGTGCGCACACCCACACGCCGGGTGTGCTCACCTACCGGTTGGGGGCGTACACCCAGCCGCTGGGTGAGCGCACCCACGCGTTGGGTGAGGCCAATGATTTCGTCAGTAAACACCAGAACAACAACGACTAAGGAACAAAACATATCATGGCTACGCACAACACATTCTTTCCGGGCGGGCAGCCCGGCCAGATTATCTGGCTCCCAAACTTCGTCACCAAGCTCACTACCCGCGCCGCCGAGCTGGGCTACGCGCCCGCCGACATCGCATCCATCATCATTGACTGCAACTGGGCACTCTACTGCATCCAAAAAGTCGGCCCCGCCTCCAAAACCTACGCACAGAGCATGACCGCCGCGATCACGGCCAACCTCTACAGCGAGCCCGTCGCAGGCAGCCCCATCCCGCTTCCCGCATTTGCCCTGCCCGTGCCCATCCCCACCCAAGCCGCGCCCGGCGCACTGAAGCGCGTCTTCGCATTCATCAAAGCGATGAAACTGCGTGCGCAATACACCATCGCCATCGGCGAAGACCTCGGCGTGATAGGCGACGAAGTGACCGAAGACCTGGATGCCGTCCCGAGCCTCGGCAAAATCGTCATCCGTGGCGGCGAAGTCATCATCCCATTCATCAAAGACGGACACATGGGCGTCTGCATCGAATGCAGCATCGACGGCGGCCCGTGGACATTCGTGACCATTGATACCAGCAGCCCCTACAACGACGCCCGCCCCCTCGCCCCCGGCAAGCCCGCCGAAAAACGCCGCTACCGCCTCTGCTTCTGGGACGGCGAGCCGACGAATGTGTGGGTGACGACTGAGGAAGTGGCGTTTGCGGGGTAGCCAGAATCCCCAACAGTGAGCGACCAGAAACGATCCGAGTCTCCTTTGGACCAAAACAACTTGCGGCACAGTGAGCACGTCCCTGAGCCATGCAATCGCACTACAACACCAGTGACTCGCTCTCAATCACTCATGAAACCGCTGCAGAAGGCAGGGATGATGGCGATGCGGATATGGCCTGTTCTAAAACCGCATTTGTGGATCGTCCTTTTGTCGTGGATTGCATTCCTAGGATACGGTTTAGCGTGGCCGACGCACCCCGGCAGGGATTTTGAAAACTACATCTATTACTACGCAGACTTTTTCACCGCGAAGCCTGCGTATCCGATGTTGATGGCTTACCGCACGCCTGTCGCACCATTCTTCATCGGGACATTGTACACGATTGGTAAGACCTCGTTTGTCGTTTTTGGATTCGGTGTTCTCTATTGTGCGTCAATTGTGGCAACCAAGTCGCTTGCTTCAATTTTATCGAAGCGTATCGGGACGATTGCCGCAGTCGCACTGCTGCTTTATCCGCCGTATGGGGCGCTGTTTCATGAAGTGGCGAGCGATTCTGTTTTCGCTGCGTTATTGATTATCTGGTTGGCTGTGGCGGCCCGAGGGACCGCCAGCGGCAACATCAAGCTCCTTGGAATAGGGTCGTTTTTTCTAGGGTTGTTGATTCTCACCCGCCCGTCCGCACAGATTCTCATTGCAGCCAGCGGAATTTTTCTCGTCGTGACGAGGTGGCCGTGGAAACAGCGATTTACCGCGCTCACGGCAACGACAGCCCCTGCTCTTTTGATGTTAATTGGATGGAGTGCGCACAACTTCATCCGCTACGACGATTTTGCCATCTCACGCGGATCCGGTGCCATTATGCCGTTGTACCGTCTGTTTGTGTATGATCGGCTCGTGAGGGCGGAAAACGGGCCTGCATCGAAAGAACTCGCAGATGCAATCGAGACGGATTTGCTGGGAAGGGAACCCTATAAAAGCGCAGCGATAAACGGCGGGCAGTTTTTCCAGGCCGGTAGCGCCAGAATGTGGGGAGATTTAGTCCCATTATCCGACCGCTTATGGGGATGGGACAGCGACTATTCGCACCTTCGCAGTGTCGCCATCGAAACAATTCGCAAGAATCCGGAGGTTTACGCTCAGGCAGTCTGGAGGACATTCAATGAGACCCTGTACGAGCACTACGCTCCCGCCACAGTCCGGCGAAAGAAAGCAACCACTGCTGCTAAAATAGAAGGGAATGCAGGGGCCGAGCCGAACAAAATCGCGGTGGATCGAAGTGCGGTATGGTGGCCGTCGTCTTCGCCCGATGGGAGTTCGCGCCCCGACGCAATTGCGCGTCTTCATACCCGATTCAGCGGGATGAAATTCAACCTCCCTGCACGTAGCGGAAACGAGAAATTGGCTCGAATGCTCAAGGAGTGCGTTACCAGTGCGTGGCCGCCAATGATCGCATTTATTGGGTGCGGATTCGCCGGGCTGCTTTTTGCCAACGGAAGGAAGCGACGATATCTGACGGCTATGAGTGGGATCGTGATATTTTGCCTCGGCCACAACCTTGCAGTTCTACTCGGGATATACAGTATTCCACAGATGCACCTCCCGTTCAGTGCGATTTTCATTGTTTTTGGAATCGCTGGCGCGGCGTCATTTTTCGAGGAATCCAAGGAGCCATAATTTATTCGGCATTTGGGAGGGCTCCGCGAAACCCAAACCGCTCCACCGCTTCGCAAATCCCCGCAATCACCGTCGGCGAAGTGTAGTGCGCATTCAGCGTCGTCGCCCGCGCCAGCTCGTATTCATCGGGCGAGAGCAGCCGCTTCAATTCTTCGCGCTCCGTCGCCCATTCTGCCGGACCATTCTCCGCGAACACCTGCGGTATCCCTCCCCAGCCCACGTATTGCACCAGCACGCGCTTTTCCTCATCAGTGGCCCGGCGCCCGTCCTCATCCAGCCGATGCACCAGCTCAATCGCCGCAAAGTTGTCCCGCGCCTTCTGCTTCAACGAACCACTACCCAGCCTATCAGCCGCGCCAATCCGGTAG
>JAYUSJ010000407.1:0-9676 GCA_043755735.1 Verrucomicrobiaceae bacterium
GCGCCGCTATTCACGACGAGCCCGTCGGCATTGATGACATTGATAATTCCCGAAGTTGCGCTCCGCGATACGGTAAGTGAGGACGTATCGCCGCCTGCCGCGCCCAAGGTGAGCGTTGGAAAGGAGAGAGCGCCAGACCCCGCAACACCCGCGACGATTGCGCCGCCGCTGTTGACCGTTGCGCCGCCGATCGTGCCGCCCTTGCCGCTCAATGTGCCTCCGTTGTTAATGGTCACGCTGGAAGTCGAGAGGGTGCCGTCGATGGCGAATGTGCCCGCATTGATCGTGGTGGTTCCGGTGTAGGGCTGATTTCCGGGAATATTCAGGGTTCCGGGGCCGGTCTTGATGATTCCGCCCGCTGCGGGAATTGGGTCCGTGTCCGCAAGCTTGATCCTGCCATCGCGAACGGAAAGCGGTGCCGCTGCTGTTCCGAAGTTCAGAGTTCCCGTTACGTCGATGGTGCGGTCGGCGCTGTCGAGCTGGATCGCAGAGCGGTCTTGCGGGACTGCCAGGCCGGTTGGATCCCGAAGAATGCTGGTGTTCCCGACCGAAGTGAAAAGACCATTCAGGACGATCGTGCTTCCGCGCGAACCGGTCGTCAAAAAAGTCGCGCCCGCAGTTGGTGCGGTGCGACCGCTCGGGCCCGCGTTAAAATTGAATCTGCCGTCTGTTACCGTAAGTCCACCTGCGCCGACCACCAGTCTGCTCTCCTGAGTATTCACAGTTAAGGATCCGGGAGTCGTACTTCCACCGTCGAAATTGAAAATTCCACCCGAAGCTGCGACGATGGTATTCGCGGAAGCCGCGCCCCCGCGCTGAAAGAGCACCGTGCCCGCCGCTCCGACATTCAAAGTTCCGTTGATGAGGAAAGGCGCAGCAGTGCCACTCCGAAGCGAACCGAACGTTCCTCCATTCACGGTCACATTGTTGACCACATCCGTTTGCTGGGCAAGCGGACCGGCGTTCGCGACATCACCAAACGAGCCCGAATTCACGGTGATATTCGCCGTGTCTGGAATCTCGTTCTGTGTGCCTGCCGCCGCATACCGGAAGCTTCCGCCGTCGATCAAAAGATCACCGCCAATGGCATTCGTTCCCGCTGTCTTTCCGGCGATGAGAATTCCCGACATCACTCGTGTGAGTCCGGCGAACGTATTCGGCACTGCTCCACCGCCGAGGGTCACGCTTGCCAGCGCACCGCTGACCATATCGAGACCGCCCGTTCCGCCAATGACAGGGGTCATCGTCACAATGTCAGTGCGGTTTATGGACAGTATCCCGTTGTTCGTGATGGTTCCCGCAATCGTGGCTCCCGTCGTAATTTCGATCGTCGCATCGTTCGTCACGTTCCCGGTGAAATTCGCTCCGGCTCCAAACTCCAGAACGCCCGCCGAAACGGTGGAGGTTCCGGAAGCCGCACCCCGGACAATCACGCGTCCAGTTCCGGTCTTCACCAAAGTTCCCGAGCCCGAAATTGCTCCCGAAATTGTCACCGTTCCGTTGGTGCGAAGCGTGCCGCCTGGGCCGAGGGCATTATTGATGGTGAGCGCGCGATTTGTCGCCACCGGGCCGGCAGCGGTAATCTCCAGCGTTCCGCCGCCATCGAGGCTCACTGCAGCGCCACTCCCAAGCGGGCTGTTGGTGCCGCTGTCAGCGAGGGCTGCGACACTGATGGTCCCACCGTTGACGGACACCGCACCAGCGAAGCTGTTGACGTTGCCAATAGTCACTGTCGCCGCGCCGGATTTCACAAGCGCCGCATTACCGGCGATGCCGTGGGTTCCGCTGAAGGTGTAATTCCGCGTGGCATTCGCAAACGTAAGTGATGCCACCGTTACGTCTGCACCGTCGATCGTCACGGTCTGATCGGTCGATGGCTGGTCGTTGAAGACCACGTTGTCGTTTACAAGGAAAGTCGTCGAAGTCAGGTCCGAGTTTTTCAGCCAGTTCTCAGACCCGCCTTGGGAACCCAGCACCCAGGCGCTGCCGAATGAACCACTCCAAATAGGGAAATCGATCGATGTAACGGTAAAATCCAAACGGGTATCCACCGTGTTGTCCACAAGCGTGCCGATGACACGATTTGGAAGTGTGCCCTGCAAGAAACCGCCGAACCCGGCACCGCCGATCGTGGCATAATCGAGCAGGGTAAACGTGTGAGGGAGCACGAACCCGGCAGGATTTCCTGTTACGTTCACCGTCACCGACTGAGCGCCTCCGTTCAAAAAGAGCGCTCCAGTGACATTGACGCCACCTGAGAGCGAGGCATCAAACACCGCCGCATTTCCAGCAGCCGCGCCGAAGGTCAAATTTTGGAAGGCGAGAGTGCCCGCCCCGCCCGCACCAGCTTCAATTGCTCCGCCGTTTGAAACGGTCGTCGTTCCATTGATCGTTCCGGTGCCGGAAATACGCCCGGCGTTTGTGATGGTCGAACCGGTCCCGATGGTGCCGCCAACCCGCAGCGAAGCTCCCCCGCTGACGTTCAGGGTGTGGGTGTTCGGAAGCGAGCCAGCGAGAATGGTGCTACCGGCTGAAAGTGCCGTGGAGGTATGCGTGTTGACCGCGCTCATCGTGAGCGTTCCGCCCCCGGCTTTTGTCAATGTACCGGTTCCCGTAACGACATTCGCCAGCGTGTAGTTGGCGGCATTTTCAAGCGTTCCACCGGAGGCCCCGAGCGTGATTGGTCCAGTTCCCAGCGCATTGACTCCTGCGAGTTGGATGGTGCCTCCGTTCAACGCTACCGCGTTGAACGCGTTCGTCGATGTAAGGGAAAGAGTTCCCGCGCCCGACTTTACTAAAGCGCCGCCAATCTGACCGGCACCGCCAATGGTATAGGTCCCCGTCGCATTACTTACCGTGACCGTGCCGGTTCCGCCGATATTGGCCGGAACGTCGATTGATGCCGTTCCATTCTGACTGAACGCGACATCCAGCCCTGGTTGGTACGCCGCTGGAGTGGTGGCATCCAGCCAATACAGATTGGCGGACGTATCCCAGACACCGTCCGGGGTACCACCGATTCCGTGCCCGAGATTCCATACTAACGCAGACAGGTTCGAGAACGAGACCCGGACATTATCAATCGCCTGATATCCATCGGTGCCACCAAGGTTCGTATCCACCCACTTAAACATGAAAAACTCACCCGCAGCGATCCGAATCCCACCCGTAGCGCCCAGCGGATTTGCCACACTAATCAGCGGGCCCTGATTGGCTGCGAGATTTCCGTTCACCGACCCGTTGGCGACGTTCAAGTTCGGCGCGGTCCAGTTCGCCGCCGGAAGAGCCGTGAAACCAGCTCCCGCGACTGCGACAGCGGCACTACCACCAGGCAGCGTGTCTGTGAAAAGGGTGCTGGAGGTCTTGAAAAATGTCGTCCAGGTCTCCCTGTTTGCCGCAGTCGAGTTCGTGTGCCAAATCTCCCCGTTATACTCAATGAGCGAAAGCTGCAGTGTGGCAGCCGATGTGTTCTGGAAAAGTACCCCGTACGCGATATTTGCAAATCCGCCGGTGCCGGTAGCCTTGGAGCCGATCGCTCGATCCGCATCACCCGTCACGCCCAAGTTCACAAGACCGCTTAGCGCAGAGGCTGCCCCGGCCGCGCCGCCATCGGTTGCCTGAAGATTTCCGTCCGCAGTAGTGTTGCTATTGATTCCCGCGAACCAACCCGGGACCGTCGTTCCATCGGCCCATGCGACGGTTGCAGTTCCCAGCGTATTGAAATTTTGCGTGTAGGTCGTCGGACCGGTGATCGCAATCGCCTGTCCGTAGGCTCCGTGATTTGCGCCGATGAGTGCCAGCAAACTAGCGGCACTGGCGGTGAGGATGCGGTGGTTTGCGCGGTTGCGGGTAAGGGAAAACTTCATAGGACGGAAAAGATGATTGGTTGGAAGTGAGGCACTGAAGACATTTTGTGGAGTCCTCAACTGCCTGTTTACACAAGAGCGAACGACTCCCGTTTAAGCAAGGCCGATTTCCGATAATCTCACGGCTTTTCCTAACAGGATTTCCATCATTCCGCAGGCTCACGGAGCCTTAAAACACGCACGCGAAACTTTCTTGTCGCGCCCCCGTTCCGTTCCCGTAATGGTGGCGGGACATGTTAAGACTGCTTTTTCTAGGGGATATCGTTGGTGAACCGGGTCGCAAGGCTGTGATCGACATCGTGCCGCGATGGAAGGAAGAGCGGTCCATCGATTTCGTCATCGTGAATGGCGAGAACTCCGCGAACGGCCGCGGAATCACCCCCAAGATTTGCACCGACCTCCTGCGCGCCAAGGTCGCCGTCATCACCACCGGTGATCACGTTTGGGACCAAAAGGAAATCGTGCCCCACCTCGACATGGAGCCGCGCCTGCTTCGCCCGATCAATTATCCACCGGCGACACCGGGCCGCGGCAGCATCGTCCTCGATACGCCGAAGGGCAAAGTCGCGGTCGTCAATGTCCAGGGCCGTACTTACATGCAGCAGCCGCTGGAGAATCCATTCCTCGCCATGCAGTCCGAGGTCGAGCGCCTGCGGATGGAAACGCCGGTGATCTTCGTGGACATCCACGCGGAGACCACCAGCGAGAAAATCGCCATGGGCCGGTTCCTCGATGGCAAAGTGAGCGCCGTCGTCGGCACACACACACATACACAGACTGCGGACGAGCAGATCTTTCCCGGCGGCACCGCGTTCCTGTGCGACGCCGGGATGTGCGGCCCGGCTGTCAGTTGCCTCGGGCGCGAGGTGGAGCCGATCATTACGAAATTCCTCACCGGTCGTCCCATCCAATATCCCGTCGCCGGCGGCCCCGTGCGGCTCTGCGGCGTGATGATCGAAATCGACGAACAGACCGGTAAAGCCCTCCGCATTGAGCGCGTCTCAGAGATTTACCGCGAGGAACGCTGATACAGCGGCTTGACACCCCCGCCGCCACCACGAAAAAGACCGCAGTCATTCCACACCATGAAGCAACTTTCGCCCGGCTCTTTTCTCTCGCTCATCGCGGCCCTCGCCGCGCTCTTCCTCAGCGGATGCGCGTCCGATCGCGTCATTGATACGAGCCGCACCTTCAAGAAGGTCGTCATTGATGCCGGGCACGGCGGACACGACAGCGGCGCGACGACGCGCTACGCAGGCAAGGAAAAGGATCTCGCCCTCGATGTCGCGCTGCGAGTCCGCGCCAAGCTCGAGAACGCCGGCTTCGACACCGTGATGACGCGCAAGAGCGACGTCTTCATCCCGCTCGACAAACGCGCCGCCATTTCCAACCGGCAGAGCAATTCCATCTTCGTCTCCATCCACTTCAACTACTCGCCGAACGGCAGCATCCGCGGCAGCGAAGTCTATTACAAAAGCCGCTGCTCCGTGCGCATCGCCGACAACATCCTCACGCAGATCGCCACCATCCCCGGCTTCAGCCATCGCGGCGTGCGGACGGCAAATTTCCGCGTCTTAAAAAAGAACCGCTACCCAGCCGTGCTCGTCGAATGCGGCTACCTCACCAACCCCTCCGAAGGCCGCCGATGCACAGACGGCGCCGCCCGCGAGGCGCTCGCGGAAGCCATCGTCCGCGGCATCGTCATCCAGCGCCACGGCGGCAACACCATGGTCGCGGCAAACTAAACTCTCATGCGCATCTTCATCTTCCTCCTTGCAACCATCGTCTGCGGCTTCGCTGCGGAGAAACCGAACATCATCTTCATCCTCGCCGACGACCTCGGCATCGGCGATGTCCGGGCCTTCAATAAGGACTCCAAAATCCCCACGCCGAACTTCGACCGCCTCGCCGCTGGCGGCATGAAGTTCACCGACGCGCACACGCCTTCCTCCGTCTGCACCCCCACGCGCTACGGCCTGCTCACCGGCCGCTATAGTTGGCGCTCCAAGCTCCAGAGCGGCGTCCTCGGCGGACTCAGCCCGCGCCTCATCGAGCCCGGCCGCACCACCGTCGCCGCGATGCTCAAAGAGCAAGGCTACAACACCGCAGTCATCGGCAAGTGGCACCTCGGTCTCGACTGGGTGAAACACGAAGGCAAATCCGTCAACGAACTCGCCATCGAAAACGACAAGCAAAACGCCAGCATCGACTTCTCCAAGCCCTTCGCAAGCGGCCCCATCACCCTCGGCTTCGACACCTTTTTCGGCATCGCCGCATCGCTCGACATGGTCCCCTACACCTTCCTCGAAAACGACCGCTGCGCCGCCCTCCCCACCGAGACCAATCACTTCCCAATGATGGCCGATCGCCCCGACGGACCCAAGACCCGCAAAGGCCCCGCCGCTCCCGGCTTCGACGCCAAAAATGTCCTCCCCGCCTGCACCGCAAAAGCCGTCGAATGGATCGGCACTCAGGCAAAAACCGGCAAACCCTTCTTCCTCTACATGCCCCTCAACGCTCCCCACACACCCTCCGTCCCCACCACCGAGTTCGACGGCAAAAGCAACCTCAATAGCTACGCCGATTTCGTCATGCAGACCGACTCCACCATCGGCGCGATCCTCGACGCCCTCGACAAAGCAGGCGTCGCCGACAACACACTCGTCATCGCCACCAGCGACAACGGCTGCTCCCCCCAAGCCCGCATCGAAGAGCTCCGCGGAAAAGGACACGACCCCTGCCTCGGCCTCCGCGGCACCAAGGCAGACCTCTGGGAAGGCGGCCACCGCGTCCCCTTCATCGTCCGCTGGCCCGGCAAAATCGCACCCGCCAGCGAAAGCGCACAACTCCTCTGCCTCACCGATTTCTACGCAACCTGCGCCGAACTCACCGGCGCAAAAATCGCCGACACCGCCGCCGAAGACAGCATCAGCTTTCTCCCCGCGCTCCTCGGCAAATCCGGCGGACGCGACACGCTCGTCTCCCACAGCATCTCCGGCCATTTCGCCATCCGCAAAAACGCCCTCAAGCTCTGCCTCACACCCGGCAGCGGCGGATGGAGCGACCCAAAGCCCGGCAACCCTGCCGCAGCCAAACTCCCGCCCTCCCAACTCTACGACCTCGCCGCCGACCGCGCCGAAACCACCAACCTCTCCCCCCAGCGCGAAGCCGACGTAAAAGACCTCACCGCCCTGCTGGAAAAAACCATCGCCGACGGTCGCAGCACCCCCGGCGCTCCGCAGAAAAACGCCGTCGAAGTCGTCATCCACAAAGGCGCAAAAAGGAAGCAGTAGAGAACCGGGCTGCGTGAGCCCCGCCTCCCCGCATCGCGCCAGCAAACCGGCTGATTGATTCGGCGCGCCCTCGCCCTTCCGCCCGCTGCCATACGTCCAACTTCCCCGCCGCGCGCGATGTTCCTGTGCATGCGGTTACTTCGCCGGTCGGATTTTCAGCCCTCCACATCCACTCCGGCAAAGGAAATCGCTGCGCACACCAACTATGAAAAAACAAACTGCAAACACGCACCCGAAGACAAACGCGCCAGGCAAAAAGCACCCATCGAATCCCACGGAAGATCCGCTCGCCCGTGACTCGCGGGGCAAGGCCGGGCGGGAAGAAATCCGCGCCCAGACACCGCGCGTCTCCGCGCCCCGCCAGTCAGAGCGTGCCACTCCACGAAGCTCGCAAAAGCGCGCAGAAACCAAATAGCAAACCCTGATCAATCCCCGCCCGCAGCTCCCTGCGGTACGGAACACTCAACAACAACCAACTCAATTATATGCTCTACGCAATCCTCATCGGCCTCATCGTCGGAATCATCGCCAAGCTCCTCATGCCGGGCCGCGATCCAGGCGGGTTCATCATCACGACCATCATCGGCATCGTCGGCGCCGTCATCGCGAAATTCATCGGGCAAGGGCTCGGCTGGTATCGCGAAGGAGAGCCCGTCGGCTTCATCGCCTCCGTCCTCGGGGCCATGTTGCTCCTCTACGTTTACCGGGTTGTCGTGCGCACCCGCGCCTGACCGGTCTCGCACACTGGCAGCGTTCATCCCGGCATCGCGTCCTCCCATCCACAAGGAGTATCCGTTTGCCGTGGCAGCTCATGCGAAGGCGCGTCGGGCCATCGTCTTGACTCACGTCGTCAAAGCGAAGCCACTTCCGTCGGCGGCACGCACTATCGCGTAAAAAGCACCATGCTTCTGCCTATCCTCATCACCGCGTTCTGCACCGTTTTTCTCACCGTCCTGTTTCTTAATATCCAGGCGGGCGAAAAACACATCGGCTACACCGTCGCCCACCGCTTCCCGGTGGAAGACCCACAATTCCTGCGCAGCATGGCGGTCATCCTCGGTCCGGGGATCCTTCCGGGCAACCGCATCACGTCGCTGCAAAACGGCGACGAGATTTTCCCCGCCATGCTCGCGGCCATACGCGGCGCTCGCGAGTCCGTCACCTTCGAGACCTACATCTACTGGTCCGGCGAGATCGGCCGCGAGTTCTCCGCCGCGTTTTGCGAGCGAGCGCGGGCGGGGGTCAAAGTGCATGTCATCCTCGATTGGGTCGGAAGCGGAAAAATCGATGACGACATCCTCGATCAACTCAAAGCCGCCGGCGTCCAAGTCGAGCGCTACCACCCCCTTCATTGGTATAACCTCGCCCGCATCAACCACCGAACCCACCGCAAGCTCCTCATCGTCGATGGTCGCATCGGCTTCACCGGCGGCGTCGGCATCGCAGATCTGTGGAGCGGCCATGCGCAGTCCAAAGATCATTGGCGCGACTCCCATTACAAAATCGAAGGCCCCGCCGTCGGCCAGATGCAGACCGCCTTTATCGACAACTGGATCAAAACCCGCGCCGAAGTCCTCTTCGGCCTCGAATATTTCCCCGAGCTAAAACCCGTCGGCGACACGCTCGCCCAAGTCTCCAAAAGCTCCCAGGGCGACGGCAGCGAAAGCGTCCGCCTCATGTATCTCCTCTCCATCGCCTCCGCCACCAAGCACATCCGCCTGCAAGCCGCCTACTTTGTCCCCGACGGACTCGCCATCGAGACCCTCATCGCTGCACGCGCCCGCGGCGTGAAAATCCAAGTCATCGTCCCCGGCCCCCACTCCGACGCCCCCATCGTCCAAAGCGCCAGCCGCTCGCGGTGGGGCGAGCTCCTCGACGCCGGAGTCGAGCTCTACGAATTCCAGCCCACCATGTATCACTGCAAAGTCTTCATCGTGGACGACGCATGGGTCTCCGTCGGCTCCACCAATTTCGACGACCGCTCCTTCCGCCTCAACGACGAAGCCAACCTCAACATCTACGACCCCGCCTTCGCCCGCGAACAAGCCAAGGTATTCGACCAGGACAAACTCCGCTCCCGCCTGATGACCCGCGCCGAGTTCAAAAACCGATCCATCTTTCGCAAAGGGCTCGACGAACTCGCCGGCATCGTCCGCCGGCAATTGTGATGCGCGCTTTGAAATAGCCGGGCGCATCATTGTCGAAAGTGGACAGCGCCCCGGCGAGCCATCCCCGCCGCCCCCGCGGGCAATGGAAAACGCCGGATGGTGTGAGTAAAAGCGAACGAAGCGAAGGGCTGAAAGCCCGGCAATGTAATAGCCCAAGGCTACGTTGGGTATTTAGCGGGTTTGAAATTTCGGAGAAATTCTCTGTTGAGTCGGTTTCGCATTCTTCTGATTCGGAAGGTGCCCCGATTCGCATCGGGGCTTCAGACTTTGGGGGCGCGGCGTGGCTGAATTTGATTTCGATGGGGGCGTCAGGGTCTTTGTCGGGGATGATGATTTCTGAGCAGATGGT
>JAYUSJ010000408.1:0-9631 GCA_043755735.1 Verrucomicrobiaceae bacterium
CTGCCAGTTGGAGGAGAATTTGATGCCGTAGGGCGGGTCGAGGTAGATCATCTGCACCTGCCCGGCGAGGCCCTCGCGGCGGGCGAGCGAGGTCATCACCTGGAGGCTGTCGCCGAGGATGAGGCGGTTCGCCCAGTCCACGTCGTGCTGGTAATACGCGCGGGCTTCGCGGGCCGGGAGCTTCGGCTCGGCAAAGAAGTCGCGCTGCACGTCCTCGCGCCGCACCGCGCGCAGGATGGCCTGCGCGGAGACGCGCTCGTGCAGATGCAGGGCCACGGGCTCGACCTCGAAGTGCGGCTGCTCGCGCTTGCCCGCCCACTCCAGCCACGGCTGCTCGCTCTCCAGATGCGCGGCGAGTTCGGCGGCTTCGTCCTTCGTGAGCTGCGTGCGCGTGGCCTTCTCCAGCAACTCGCGGCAGCGGGCGACGGCTTCATTGAACCGCAGCACCGGCGTCCGGTGCGGGTCGTAGGCAAACTTCACCTTCGGCTCCTCCGCCACGCGATCCCCCGGCGGGCTGCCCGCCGGCGGGAGGTTCTTGCGCTTCGCATCGGCGTGCTCGAAGTCGGTGATGGGTGTTGCGTCGTTTGGCATCGGTATGTGGCGAGTATGCGGAAATTGTGGCGAGCGAGGGAAGCGGGGAAATCAGCGCGAGGCGACGAGTTTGTTGATTTCCGCGACTTCAGCCTCGGTATCGGCGACGAGT
The DNA here is from genome assembly GCA_043755735.1 of Verrucomicrobiaceae bacterium. Lineage (GTDB taxonomy): Bacteria > Verrucomicrobiota > Verrucomicrobiia > Chthoniobacterales > Chthoniobacteraceae > SXWH01. The sequence goes on from JAYUSJ010000408.1 coordinate 704, forward strand.
TGCCAGAAGGCGGTGACAAACGGGGCGAGTGTCTCTTCCGGGTCGGACTTGAATTTGCAAAGGAGCGTGTCCGCTTTCGGAAAGCTGGTCAGCTCCCGCACGGCAATCCACCACTGCCACGAGCAACGGTAGCCCTCTTTGCAAAGGCGGTCGCGGAGATCTCGCACAAGCGGTTCGTCGTAAATCGACCGGTCTTTGACCTCGTTGTACCAAGCGAGGCCGATTTCAAACGGGTATTCCCGGTCAAACATCTGACGCGGAAAATGATGCTGGATGCACCAACGGAGGCCTTGGGATTTCGGGAGATTGGCAGCGTCGCAAGCGTGAATGCTCGCATATTCGTAGAGAACGTTTGACGGAGCATCGAAGTCGATAGGGCCTCCGACTCTGTCCTTGGGATGCGCGGCAATGAGGGCGTCCCGCAACGAATCCCAAAACTCCGTCAAAAGCCGTGGACGGAGCCGGTCGAGATACCCCGCAATTTCAAACGTGAGCGCGATGTTTTCGGGCAAAGCGAGATAGTCGAGAATATCAGAGTCGTGTGATTTTACCATAGGTCAGAGGGATTCAATGATGTCGAGATATTGCTCCAGAGTGAACCGGAGGCGCGGTGCGATTGCGCCAGCGATAGCATTGTTGAGCATCGCAGTGATGTCTTCGCGGTAGGTGAGATTTACAAACGGAGGGAGCTTTCCCTCGTAGTTCTGCGGGCTGCGAGCGTCCTTGGTGAGATAGACGAGAAGCCGGTTCGGATAGACGATGCGCGCTTTTTCCATCTGCGTCCAATACCTCGGCAACTGGTCGAATTGGTCGCCCGCGTCGATTTTGTTTTCGACGACCATCTGGAACCCCATCGCACGGCAAAGGAGATGGATGTCGAAGTTGCCCAACTCCATCACGCGCTCGGGATGCACGCTCCACTTACTGCCCGGAATGAGTGCAGGGACCTGCACCGATGGCTCATTTATTGCCCGCAATTCCAGGCGTTCCCAAAAGAGCCGAAGGAACAAATCGCCTTGCGCGTGGGAGCCTGCCGGGTCCAGTAGGTTTGCAAGAAACGGCGTGTGTGTCGTGACTTCGCGCCGCTCCAGCCGAAGGATGCGGAAGACATTGAACGCCGGAGCTTCCTTCCGCGCCCGCTCTGCCACCTTTAATTGCAACGGTTTCAGCTCCTTGGTGAGTCGCTGAAAGCCGGACTTGAACGCTTGCAATTTCCCCTCGCTGGCGGTGTCGCGAAACGCACGGAAGCGCTCAAGGAACGACACAACTTCGGAACGAGATACGCGCGTCGGATTTGCGGCGCTCATGGAAGGCGGTTCTTCGTGCGCAAATACGCGACGGTGATGACGGCGGGAATGGTGACTCGAAACGCCGGGCCGCTCACGAGCGGGACGGAAAGAATCCCGGTGACAGCCCAGCCAATCGGCCCGGCAAACATACCCATCATCCGCATGAGCCCTGCATTTGCAGCGAGTCCCAAGCCGCGCCCGAGGACAAAAGTGGTCACTGCGTTTGCCACAATCGTGGCGACTTGAAATGCCGCAAAGCCCCCGGCTGCAATCGCGCTCTGCAATGCCGCCATGATGGCCGGGACGGACGCATTTTTGATGTCAAACACACCGCCTGCGAAGTCTTCCGCTGCGGATTTCACGAAGGCCGCACGCTCTTCCTCCGTCATTTTCTCCAGAGAGACTTCCACGACTTTCAGAAGCACTCGACCTTCAGCGCCCGGCACGTCGTCGCCTTCGGAAAAAGTGACTTTTAGTTGCTTGCAAACATCGGCGAGGATTTCGCGGTAGAGAACGCCTTTCCCTCCGCGAACAAACGAGGCCACGGTATCCGCACCGAAACGCTGCAACTCTGCCGCGATGATTTCCCAAACAACATCCAGCTTGTTCGCTTTGTCGATGAACCGGGGCTCGGAGGGAAGTTGTGCTGTCTTCCTGGGCTGTCCCTTGTCGAAAGTCAGAATGTCGGCAAGCTGCGCGAGGTCCTCGTGCGGGCGGTAAGCCAGGAATTCAAGGTCGGAGTCCGGGATGTAAACAAGCGGGAGCATGGCTAGATGGTATCCGAAGTGTAAATGGTCGCTCCGATATTTGCCTGAGCACGAATGACGGGCCAGTAGAATGGAGTGTCGTTCCATCCCTTCGCTTTGTCGCCGTCCTGCCGGAGCAAAAACAGAATCGGGTGGTCGAGTGCAAATCGCGTTGCAACGACGCCTTCGGTTTTCGGGGAATCCGGGGTTTCGATGTAGGTGGAGTGTGAGCCGACGGCCGCCATGCGTGATGATTCTCGGTCGCGGGCCGCCCATAGAAGGACTTGGCCTCGTTTTTTTATGTCGGTGTGCTGCTGCGAGAGATGGCAGAGCGCCGCGCGGGCTCCGTCCCAATCAAACGGAGGCGCGTCGTCTTCCGGGAAATGAAGGGTCGGCTCGATCTGGTCGAGAAGGTCGAGGGCGGTCTTGAGCGGAACGAGCTTCGGTTCTTCTGTATTGAACCCGCAAAGCTCCACCAAGCGCACGTCGAGTTCGTCAATGGCCGCGCCGATGCCGCTTTTGCCAGTCCGGAAGCCGGTCTGAAAGCCGATAGGCAGGAGGCGCTTGCCGGGACGGAGTGTTTGCGTCGTGGCGACAAGAATTTTGTTTGGGCTGCACGGAATGACACTGCCATCGCCTGCTCTGGATATGAACTGAACCGGGGCATCGGTCCCGGCTTCTTTCGCAGCGATGAACGTATTGCGAAGTGTGGAATCGAACTCTTCCATCTGGAACATCGCGAATCGGATGGCAGGCGACGTGTAGAATCGGGTGACGGCGAGGTCAGGGCGGCGGTAGCCATACATCCGCGAATGCTGGAGCACGGTGTCCTGCTGGTAGCGGTTTGGCCGTCGCCCGTAGTAAAACGCGATGAGATTTGCGAGTGTGACTCCACGGTCGATGACTTGTCCGCCGATGAAAATATTGAAGTAGTTGCTGAGCTTGAGCTGGCCGGAGTTATCCAAGAGCGACGCGACATCCTCCTCGGAGTTTACTTTCTTGATGGATATCTGGCCGGCGGTCAGTGCCTCCGCTGCGGCGGCAAGAACTGCCGGAAATCCAGGGACGCTTTTCCTGTCCAGTTTCAACGAGCGGGAAAGGTCGTCATAAGAAGCGCGGATGAGCGTTTCGAAAGCGGCGGCATCTCCGTCGGCGGCTGCCGTAAGTTGGTCTTTCAACGCCACAGTAAGAGTCTCCTGCCACGTATGCGCTTCTTTCCCCGCCTCGGAGTGGAGAAGGAACGAATAGCGCAATTTCTTCGACTTCTGCCCGGATGCGATGCCGCTAATCCGCTGAATGCAACCGCCGACGATGAACGTGATGATTGCGTGCCGGTAGCCGGCAATAGCGTCGGACGTCAGTGCCTCTTCAATTTTGAAAGCGCGGCGATCGGGCCGTTTGAGTTTCTCAAACTCGCGGTGGTCCACTGTGTGGTGAATGACACTCTCCAGCGTATCGGCTTCACTCCGCGCGGATTCACCGAAGTAGGTTTCACCGCCGACGTAATCCGCCGGAACCGGCACGAGTTCCGTAAATTTGGGACGGGTGACAGAGAAGCTTGTCCGATTTGCTACAACGGTCTCCGTGGGCTGTAGGTAAAGCGAGTAGGGAGTGGCTGTGACCTGGAGGAAAGATATGCTTGGGATGACCTTTCTCAGGTCGCTAATCTGCGCGGCGATGGTGTTTGCCTCCACCTGGCCTTGCTTGTTGGAATAGCCTATGGATGCGTTGTCTGCCTCGTCGTCGATGATGAGCACGCGTAGTGCGGCCATCGGTTTGCAGTTCTCTGAAAAGAGGCCGATCAGCCGGCGCAGGTTGTCGGTCTGCTTCTTGCCGACAAAGATGAGCTTTGATTCGAGCTCGTTTGCCTCGAATGTCGTCGGTGCGTGCATGATGTCGTAAATCTCCATTTCGCCATCGTTCACGAACATGTTGAACTCGCTGTGAAGCCGCTTGGTGGTTTGCTCAATGAGCGCCTTCGAGTTTTTGCTGAGGACAATCGCGATGTCGTAGTCGTTGTCGAATGCCAGCGCGAGAATGCTGATAAAGGTCCGGGTTTTTCCGCTCTGCACTTTTCCCAGAAGCATGCCGGGATGGTCGGCAGTCGTGACGGTTTTGAGGAGCTGCGAGACCGTCGCCTCTGCGCAGTCGAATGTGTCCGTGTGGAAGTGGCTGTTTGCAGCCCGATAGGTCGTATAGAATTCGCCTGTAGTGTTCAGAGTCTTTGCCATGTGGAACGATTATGAGGAATGGATGGTCGCAAGGTGTTCTTGCGATGCGTGAAAACCGGCCCTCTCTTTTTTTGGAACTACCAATCGCCACGCCCGCCAGTGCGTTTAAGCACGCGCTTTTTTCAATGCAAGGAGCATCCGCGCGCGTTCGGGTAAATGTTCAATCCTGCCGGACCTTGGATTGGATGCGGGAAGAAGGACGGAGCTCCAAGTTTCGGAGCACGAGCCATACGATGTTCGGGAGCGGGTTCACGGCGTTGCGCTTCGGGGAGTGGTTGATGCTCAAGACTCTTGGCCGGCAGGAAGCGGACGGATGGCTCGCACTGCCCGCAATGTGGGTGAAACGTCGGGCGGCTTTTGTCGAAAACGCCTCGTGGCGATAAGCATTCCGAGTAACGGGAGGGTGAGGATGAAGTGCGTACCCATGCGAAGTTGGCATTCCCCTTGGGAGAGACGCCGAATTGATGAACGCCCGCGTCTACCCGTGCCAGCGTTCTTTTTCCCGGCCCGGCGACGAACATCCTGCCGCTGATTCCCCGACGCCGTGGCATGTCTTGCTTCGCCCCGACCTTGGGCCGCCCCAGTCCATTTGTTCTGCCTCCAATTCTTCGTTTTTCAGCCTCCGGGCGCTTCGTGCGTCCGGAGACCTCTTCGCGTTTGTGGATCGCAAAAGCGGTCCGAAACGGACCGGTGCCACACGAACACATTTCGGTGGTCGACTGGCGAGGCAAACGGCTTTTGATCGCCCGCATCACAATTCGCTTCTCCGTCCTGCTTCTTTGCCTCGCTTCGTCCCTTTGCGCTGCCGCGGATAAGCCGCCGAAGTCGAAGCCGTGCGTAGCAAATGGGAACGCTGGTATTGCGTCATCACCACCGCCGATGGAAAGGACTTGGCCGAGGAACTCGTGCGAAACGGACTGTCGAGAATCTACGGGACGAAAACGGTGCCGTGGGAAGTCCCACCTCGGCGCAAGACAACGGCTGGCTTGCCAGGGTAGAAGCAGTAGCAAAAAGGGAGAAATTGGGCGGGGCGAAGCTGAGTCAGTCCAAGAAGTAACACAAAATAACCGAGAGTTTTCCTTGTGCATTATCGGTTAATAGAATAGCACTTCTAGTAACCGATAACCATGAATACTCTTTCAACGAACGAGCATCTCGCGACAATCCAAGAAAATACCAATGGCTCACTTCCCGCCCGCGCTTACGTTGCCAGTCTCCGCACGGCTGTAAGCCGCGCAGGAATCGAGAGCGCATTGAACACGGCAGCGGAAATCGTTTCCGGCCACCGCGATTGGAAGGCCGTTGATTGGAAGAAACTGAACGCCGCAGTGGTTCAGGCAATCATGGCAAAAACGAACGGAGCGCCAGCGACGCGGAACAAACTGTTGTCCGCATTGAAGGGGATCGCCGGCGCAGCCTGGCAGCTTGGCGTGATGGGATTGGAGGACTTCGAAAAGATCCGCAGTGTAAAAGGCGACACGGGCACAAGGCTTCCCGCCGGTCGCGACATTCGCCCGCGTGAAATCCAACGCCTTTTTGAAGTCTGCGCGGAAGACAAGACGGCAGCGGGCCGTCGTGACGCCGCAATCCTCGCAATCGCGGCCGCAACGGGTGCCCGCCGCGCAGAATTGGCAAGCGTTCACGTCGAGAACCTCCGGCGCGAAAATGGCATGACGATCATCCGCGTGATTGGCAAACGGAGCAAGGAGCGGGAGCTTTACCTCCACAACGGTGCGCAAGCCGCGCTGAACGACTGGCTCACAGTGCGAGGCCCACAATCCGGCGCACTGTTCAATCCAATCAGCAAAAGCGGGCGAATCAAAAACGCCGGGGTGACGACTACGGCAATGCACAAGATTCTCGCGAAGCGAGCGGAAGCGGCGGGCCTCGAACACGTTTCACTTCATGATTTCCGCCGTACGGTGACGGGGGACTTGCTCGACAAAGGCGCGGATATCGCCAGTGTCGCCAGCCTGCTGGGGCACGCGAGCGTGAATACAACCGCCCGCTATGACCGCCGCGGCCAACGTGCCCGCATTGCTGCCGCGCAACTTATCAGCGTGCCATACGTCGGCGCATAGAGCGCGGTGAACAGGGTTCGGCGACGGGGAGAACGCCACAGAATCGCTGCGGCTAGTTCTGCCTCAGCTTTTTTGCCATCGCTACGCGCGCCTGCGCCCGTTCCACTACTCTTTCCTTGCCCTCCGCTGCCTGCCGTTGGATCAGGCTGAGGCGTTGGATTTCCGCTTTTTCCTCCGGTGTTAGTGGCTCCCCCAGTATCCACTCCGCTAATTCCACCCCGATTGCTGGTTTGCTGACTTTTCGCGACATATTGAGAAAGTTTATGGTGTTCAACTACAGCGGGAGCGGTCCCGCTCCCTTCGGCCCCCAAAGCGCCCGAAACGCCTCCCGCATTCGCTCCTGATTCTCCTTCGAGATTTGCCCCCAAAACTCCAGTGCCGCGTCCTCCGACTCCATCGCCAGTTCCGACAACTCCGCCGCCTTCGGGTCGTCCGGGTGTAGCATTAGCTCCGAGTCCGGGTCCGGTTTGAGGTTTTCCAGAATCCACGCTTGGAGTTTTTCCGGGCTGCTGATGATTGGCTTGAAGTCCAGCCACGAATAGGTCCCCATGATGCCACCCAAGAGAATCATCGTTTGGTCGTGGCTTGGTCGTTGGTTTGTTTGCATGATTGTCCTTACGGTTCGGTGCCGCGTTCGTCACCGGGTTATTTCCGAAAATGTCGAGTTGGTTCGGCTCGGCGACTACCCGCTTCGCCTGCGGGGCGTCGGAAATGTCTCCAATGTGCCCGTGCGTCAATGCTGACACCTCTGCGGCGTCGAGCTTGTGGATCTCGATTACGCCATTGTCGCGAGTCACGCGAATGCCGTGATCCCGTGCGCTTTCAATGGCTCGGCGATAGTACGCCTCAAGCTGCGCGATGCGCTGCTCGTCCGTCCCGCTCAGTTCGAGCGGGGCGAGTTGAACTACCAGACCTTCGGTAGTTTGTTGCCGTTCTTCGCTGCTGCCCTGCGAAACATTGCCGTCTCTTCGGCTAGCGTCATGTTGCCGATCCCCTTTGGCTTCGCCGGGTCCGGAACGATCACGAATGGCTTCTTTAATGGTGCCCAAGGCTCCTTCATTCGGTTTTCTTCTAGGAATTTGTTTTCGTCTTTCATCTCCAGTAGGACCATACGCGTGAGCGGCCAGATCGTCAAACCAACCAAGCCACATGCCTGCGGGCTATCGTTGCTCAGCCCTCGTCCTAGCGTTCTCGGCGAGTAATCCGGCGACGCGTTCCCGCTCCTTTGCGATGCTCTCTTCGTCGTCATCGTCAAGGAGCCACTCGTGGGCGTGGCTGTCTCCGATGAGCCCGATAAACTCAAGGCACTCTTCCCTTCGGGCTTCGCTTGTGTCTGGTTTGTCGGCTTCTGCCCGTAAAGCCGCAATTGTTGCCCGGTCGTGTTCGAATTTGTTCATAAAGTCGGAAACTCGAACATACGCTGAACGTGCCGTTCCGTCAGCGAGTTTTCACGATGGGCACCTTACTTGGACGAATTTTCCCGTTCGCCACTACAGGCGATAGTCTCAACTCTCTGTTTTCGGTCGCAAGTTCGGGTTTTGAGCCTGCACGGGATAGCCCGCCGCGCTTCGCTTTGCCGTCGCCCTCGCGTTTTTCGAGATTTTCCAGTCAAAAACAACCGCGGACGGGGGTTCAGATTGGCAGGTTTTGGCGATGGCGTAGGCGCAAGGGCCGCTTTTCGGCCACGGGGTTGTTGCGGGCTGGCATGGCTCGATTTCTTGGCCCAAATTTGTCCGCTTTGCATGAGCTGCGTTGTATGAACATATGCGCAAGTATCTATCCGATAAGCAATTAACGAGTAACTCATTCCTGCGAGTCGGGCTCGGATCGTTTTCTGGCTTAATGAGATTTGTAAACGGCTATTGTTGTGGCACTAAGGACTTTCTCAGTTTAGAGAATGCCAATTTGTTCCACAGCATCTTTTTCGTATTTTTTGCAGCCCTCTCGATCCGCGATGCCTTGACCGATGCTTTCTCATATCCTCCGCAGCCTCTGCCCGGTTTCTAAAAGGTCGTGCAAACCCAGCTCCCTGCGCCGTCGGCAGTGCAGTATTGCGGGCTTGAGTGAGTCGAGGTGAAATTGCAGTGGCAACCAGTCCCTGACGGCAAAAAGCGAGGGTGCGCGCGCGGGCGTCCTCGCGCGCGTGAGGTTTTCGAGCCCATATTCTCCGGCTGTCACGCACAACGCCGAGAAAGCGCTGAGTTGCATCAAGCTGCTCTTAAAGCGTCTGGCGCGGTTTCATTTGATCTTAATTGTCCGTGAGATCGTCATTCGTTTTTCGAGCGGGTCGTTTGTTCCAGCAGCGCACGGGGACCTTTCGTGCCGTGCGCTCCCACTAGGGAGCGCGCACGGCAGCACGAATGGTCTCACCCCCTGCGCTGCAATCGTGCACGACCTTTCGTGCCGGTATGAAAGGTCCGCACGAAAGGTTCATTTGGGCGTGTAAAAGACCTTCCCTCTACCTTTGTTTCCGGGTTCTTTGTCCTCAATTATGGTGACCCCGAGGGCGTTCTCGACGGCCTGCTTTGTCGCTTCCCTCGTGCATTTAAACTTTTGTTGCAATTTTTTGTGCAGTCCTTTC
>JAYUSJ010000409.1:0-9541 GCA_043755735.1 Verrucomicrobiaceae bacterium
GTCGCGCCGCTGAGCGACCAGTTTAATCCCGAGTTCGCGGCGGATTCAAATGCGACGCCGTTCACTGTGGCTGCGGTGTCATCACCGAAATCAAGCGCGTGCGTGTAAGTCTTGCCGGAATCGACTCCAGACCCGGCATTGGTGTTGAAAAACACGGGGGCTCCGATGACCACACCAGCGCTCGAAGTGACCGTCCCCGCGCCCGAGAGATTGTTGATCGTCTCGTTGTTTCCAGCGAGGTCGAGCGTGGCTCCGGCGCTCACGGATACGACACCTTTTCCTGCGCCGTGCGGTATGACTTCCGAGGTGCCGAGCTTCAGCGTGCCATTTGTGATGGTCGTGTTGCCCACGTAATCGTTGGCGGGGTTGTTCAAAATAAGCGTGCTGTTTTCATCCACGCGTCCCGAGCCTTTCGTGAGTCCGCCGGGGCCGGTGATTTGGCCGAGCGCGCGGAGGTTGTTTGTATTGTGACCGCTAATGTTGCTGGTCGCCGCGAGCGTGACGCTTCCGGTGAGCAAATACTCGTTGTAACCACCGCCGCCGCCGTCTGCATAAATCGCGCTTTTTAGCCCGTCGCCAGCGTCGCCGCCGGGTCCGTTGAGCGTGAAGTTGTGAGGGATGACGGGCGAGCCGGCGTTGAACCACGGCAGGTAGTTTCCGCCTGCACCGATGCTCACCGGGCCGGTGCCGAGCGCGGCGACGTTGAACGCGAAAACCGGTCCGCTCGAAATGGTGGTTCCGCCGCCGTGTGTATTCGCACCGCCGAGGAACAGCGGCGCCGCCCCGCTCTTCGCAAGGCCCGCCGTGGCTCCGGTGATGGTGCCGTTGAAGCTGCCGCCGCCATTTACCGTGAGGCGCGAGAACGGCCCCATGTTCACCTCGGTGCCGCCCACGCCGTCGAGCGATGCAACTGTCTGGTGGACGCCGTCGAGTTCCAGCTTCGCGCCTGCCGTGGTGAGCGAGACCGGCGTGGTCGGAGCCAGGACGTTTGTTTTGAAATTGTTCACCGCGAGGTTGTCCACGCCGCCGATCATTCCACCGTCCGAGCCAAACGTGACATAGCTCGCCGCCATGCCGGTGTTCAGCGCAAAGCTGCTGATAACTCCGCCGCCCTGCGTAACCACGAGCTTCGTGCCATTGCCTGCAAATGGAGAGCCCGTGCCCGCCGAATCGGCGAGGTAAAAGGCGAAGCTGTCGCCACCTGCCGTCGAGCCGTAATCCTGAACCAAGCCATTGTTGCTAAAAATCTGGATGCCTGTGTTTTTGCGGTACAGGAAACCGAACTCGCCCGACCCGGCGACCGGGAACCCTTGATTTGCTGCGCCGCGCATCGTGAAACTCGTCCACGAATTTGCATCGCCCGCGTTGCCTTTAAACATATCGAAATTGATCTTCAGCGGACCACCGACGGTGGCCGAAGTGAGCGGCCCGCCGACTGTCGCACTCGCGCCGAATGCCAGCAGCAGGTAGTCGCCATTCACGCCCAACGGCTGCGTAACCGGCGTCGGATTCCCCACCTGCGTATTGCCAGCCGGAGTCCAGTTTTGCGTTGCCAGCGAACCGGTCTGCCGGTTTGCGAGGTTGAAGTTCAGGTCCATCGTGTTCGGGTTTCCCGTCGCGCTGAAATTATCCGTGATGAGCGGCGTCGCGCCCGTCTGGAGTTTCAAAGTGCCCGCGTTCACCGTCGTCGCGCCGGCCGAAGCGCTGGAGCCCGAGAGCGTCAAAACACCGCCGGTATTTTTCGTCAAACCGACGTCCGCTCCGATTGCGCCCGAAAACGCACCGGAATTCACCGTCGCCACGCTCAATCCACCCGCGCTGTTTGACAGCGTGCCCGCGCCGTTCAGCGAACCGAGGCTCTGGCTCGTGCCGTTCAAATCGAGCGTCGCCCCGCTGCCCACCGACGTCCCGCCGGTGTAGCTGTTCGTCGAGCCAAACTTCAGCGTGCCGCCGCTGACGCTCACCGCCTTCGGGCCGATGATTCCTGCGGCGGTCGTAATCGTCCCCGCGCCAAACTTCACCAGGTCCGATCCCAAAATGATCGGCGCATTGATCGTGTGCGAACCGCCCGCGTTGGCCTTGATGACCGAAACGCCGCCTGCGTCCGTCTGGAGCGTCAGCGGATCCACGCCAGCAATCGTGTAGCTGCCCGTGCCTTGAAACTCGATGTGCCCCGTCGTCGTCGCGCCGCCGAGCGTCACCGTGTTTGCACCAGCCTGCGCGCTGAAAGTCGCATTGCTGCCCACGCCGTTTGGCGCACCGCCCGGCGACCAGTTGCCCGCCGTGTTCCAAGTGCTGTCCACCGTCGGCGACCACGTCTTATTAAATACCTGCTCGCTCGACAGTCCGTAAAAATGCATCGTATTCCCCGGAATCTGCGGGAGGAAACTCAGGTCCGTGGAAGTCCCCGTCGCCACAAACGTGTAACGAAGCGCCGAAGCAACGAGAGCGTCCTCGTTAAACAAAAAGCTCGCGCCTTCCGTAGAACTCACCGTCTGCGAGCGCGAGTCGCCAAGGCCCCACGCTTCATTATAAAGAGTCGCCACATAAGTCTGCCCCGCCGTCAGTCCGCTGAAGTTCAAATTTGCCGGATTCCCATTGTATTGGAACCCATCGAAAAGCCCGGTAATCGCCTGCCCGACAAACCCGGTATGATCGCCACCGCTGCCAAATGGCGCACCCGCGCCGGAAAGTGTCCAGCCCGCGCCAAAAGTATCGCCGCCGCTGCCGATGAAAGTCGCACCATTCACGGTGACATTGCCGCCGATGATATTCCCAATCGCGATGTAAGTTTTCGCCGTGTTGACGCCCGAGTCCGCGTCGCCGGTGATCCCGCCAATAGAAAACACTGCATCTGCCGCGAAGCCCGCCTGCACAGCGAGAAGAGTGGCGATACTGCTAAACAAAATGCCCCGGCCAAGAGTGCGGCGGGACGACGACAGAGAATGGTTCTTGTGTTTCATGGAGTGAGTGTGTGCTGGTGGTTGTGTTATGTGGCGGTGACGGTTCTGTTCCGAGCAGGTGGCGATAGTTCTCGAACCAGAGAAAAGCAAGTGGTTTTCCTTAAATGCTCATTGATGGCGGTCCATCGCCCACAAAAGCAGAATGGAAGACTCGCACTTTGCCCGCGAATCCCCATCCTTCGCCCATGCTCAGAACCATCGCGCTCGTTTCCTTCCTTTTGACATCCGCCGTTTTCGCTGCCGACGTGCCGGTCAACGATTCCGAGTCGCTTGGCCGTGCGCTCCGCGAGGCAAAGCCGGGCAGCGTGATCCGTCTTGCGCCGGGGCGCTACGCGGGCGGGCATTTCGTCACGGGTGTCAGCGGCACTGCGGCGGCGCCGATCGTTCTCGCGGGTGCAGCGGTAGGGAAATCGACGATCGAAGGCGGTGCCGCCGGCGTGCACCTGAGCGGATGCTCATATTGGGAATTGCGCGACGTGGTTTTCAGCGGCGCGACGGCAAACGGAATCAACATCGACGACGCGGGAAAAGCGGACAGTCCGGTGAAAGGAATCATCCTCCGCGGGCTCGACGTGCGCAACAACTCGCCGCGCGGCAATCGTGATGGAATCAAGCTTTCCGGCGTGGACGCATTCACTGTCACGGGATGTATAATCAGCCAGTGGGGCGAAAGCGGCTCGGCGATCGACATGGTCGGCTGCCACGACGGCGTGGTGGAGAATTGCACATTTACCCACGGCGAAAACGCAGCGATGGCAAACGGCGTGCAGACGAAAGGCGGCAGCCGCGCGGTGGCGATTCGGAAGTGCAAATTCATCAACGCAGGAGGCCGCGCCGTGAATCTCGGCGGCAGCACCGGAGCGCCCTATTTTCGCCCGCTCAACGCAACCGTCGAGGCCCGCGACATCACGGTGGAAGACTGCCATTTTACCGGCAGCATGGCCCCTATCGCATTCGTCGGCGTGGACGGCGCAATCGTGCGCTACAACACATTCGTGAATCCCGGACGCTGGGTCGTGCGAATCCTGCAAGAGAACCAGAACGCCGCATTCACCCCGTGCAGAAACGGCGTGTTTGCGAACAACCGCATCACATTTAAGAGCAGCCTCGCGATGGCAGTAAACATCGGCGGCGGCACTGAGCCAAAGACTTTCCGTTTTGAAAAGAACGCTTGGCTCTGCGAAGACGCGCCCGCCGAGACCCGATCCCGCCTGCAACTGCCGAACGCGGAAACCGGCGGCATTTACGGCGAGGCAGCCGTCGCAGGGACCGGTGTACGAGGGAATTGATGTTTTTTTTGGGAGAGAGATCATCGGCTTTGCGTTCGCGGGAGGGCGTCGTGCGTGTGGCGGAGCGGCTTTGTTTGCAGGAAACTATGTGTTTTCAGGGCTTCCGGCGGGCGCTTTGGGCGGGAATTATTTGCACGGGCGGATTGCGGGCTGGCGGGTGTGATCCGCAAGCACTTTCTCACATGAAAATATCGAGGCGTTGGCTTGACTGCGCTGCTTCCGCACCGCTACTGCAAGCGTAGTTCGACGGTGAAACCACAATATAGTGTGGTTTTGACCAAAAACCAACACGACTTTTTAAACCCAATGACAACAGCCATGACACCACCCGACTCACTCTTCTTTTCTGACGACAAAATTGTAGCCACCGAGCAGGGGGATTTCGTCGTCTATCAAATGGGGGCGAAAACCTTCCGTCTCGACAAGACGAAAGCCCGCGCGCGCCTCGCCGGAAAGAAAGTCATCAATGGAATGCGCAGCGCAGAGCTGAACATCCTGCCGTTGAAATACCACGACGCCTACCGCATTTATAAGCAGATGAAGGCAAACCACTGGGAGCCCGATGTCATCGACATGACGCGCGATTCGCAGCAGTGGAACACGGGGGCGCTGTCGGCCAAGGAGCGGTGGATCATCGAGATGGGCGTCGGATATTTTTCCGCCGCGGAAGGCATCGTGGGAGACTCGGTGCTCCACGTCATCGAGGACAATCTGACGGCTGCCGAGCTCAAGCACGCATCGCTGCGCCACATCGCGGAAGAGTCCATCCACATGGATTCGCTGCTGCACATCATCGGCTCGCTCAACATCGACCTTGATGAAGTAACGGCGAAGTTCACCGACATCCCGAGCGTGCAGAAAAAAAACGCGTTCATCACGCGCCAGATGCCCGAGTTGAAAATGGGCATCGACCTCACGCAAACGGTGAACAAACAGAAATTCGCGAAGGCGATTTTCGGCATCACGCAAGTCATGGAAGGCACGCAGTTTTATGCGCTTTTCGCGATGATTCTGTCGCTGCACCGGCAGAACAAAATGACGGGCATCGGCCAGATGTTTCAATACACGCTTCGCGATGAGTCGAATCACATCGAGCTCGGTCGCTACATCCTCACGCAACTCATCGCCGAAAACCCTGACATCTGGACGCCGGAGTTTCGCGCGGAGCTCGTGGATTTTATGCGCGAGGGCGTGGAGTTGGAGAAGGAGTTTGTCCGCGACTGTCTGCCCGAGGATGGCGTGGGCATGACGCAGGTGGATTTTCTTACCTACGTGGAATACAACGCAGATCGTCGCCTCGCCGGTCTCGGCCTGCCGACGCTCTCAAACGTGAAGACGAACCCGTTTGCATGGCTCGACGAAGTGATCTTCCTGCGCAAAGAGAAGAACTTTTTCGAGACGCGCGTGACCGAGTACCAGACGAGCGGAAGCGTCACGAACGCGGCGGAAGACGACCTGGTTTAAACGGGCAGGAACGCGATGATTTGTGACTTGTGACTTGTCGCAAGGCGGGAAGGTGCGCCGCACGCTTGCGACAAGTCACCGCTCACAAGTCACGAGTTACCGCCTGCAAGCACGGCGACTGACCGCTCCCGGACGGACGAGAGAGCCCTACTCGCCACGCGGGTTTTCCAGCGCTGCAATCCGCGCCATGATTTGGTCGCTGATGCGCTGATAGACTTCGCGTGGATCGCCTGCGACGTCTGCTTTTTTGAAATGGACCGGTTTTCCAATCACTACGGTGACCGATGCGCGCTGCGGGAATTTTGCCCCGCGGGGAAACGCGTTGAATGCCCCGAAGACGCGGACGGGAATCACGGGTGCGAGGGTCTTTGCTACGATCAATCCAAGTCCCGCTTTCGCCGGAAGCAGTTCTCCGTCGCTGCTGCGGGTGCCTTCCGGAAATACGATGGTGCCGCCGCCGTCTTTCACGAGCCGGATGACGGACTTCAGCGCGCTCATATCCGCGCCATCGCGGTCCACTCCTACGACGTGGAGATGAGGGAGAAGCCTGCCGAGAAGTGGAATGTCGAAGAGTGACTTGCGGGCGAGATAGTGCAGTTCGCGCTCCATGCAAATGCCCACGAGCGGCGGGTCCAGGAAGCTCTGGTGATTCGAAGCAATGATGGCGGAACCTTCTTCGAGGAGGTTTTCGCGACCATAGACTTGCAGGCGGAAAAAGTTCAGCGCCGCGAACTTCGCGACTGTCCAGCAGTAGCGGTAAATTAATCCCATGACTGACTAAACTCCGAGAGGCAGGACGAGACCTTTGAGCTTCAGCCGTCCGATGATTTCGCCGACCACGCCGTCGATCGTGAGGTGCGAACTCTCGATGACGTGGGCATCTTCGGCGATGACGAGCGGGCTGGTGCGGCGGGTGGTATCGACTTTATCGCGCTCGCCGATGGCGTCGTGGAGTCCCTGCTTTGCGCGGCGTGCGGCGCGGACTTCCGGGCTGGCATCGACGTAGAATTTGTAGGGCGTTTCGGGGAAGACGACGCTGCCGATGTCGCGGCCTTCCATCACGAGATCGTGCGTGGTCGAAAAAATGCGCTGCTTATCCACGAGCAGCTTGCGGACTTCGGGGATGGAGGAAACTGCGGAGACGTTCGCGTTGACTGCGGCGTCGGTGAGAAACGGTTCCGGGTCCACTCCATCGAGCAGGATGGTGCTCTGCAAATTAGCCACGCCGCATTCAAAGTTCACGGAATCGAGCAACCGCACAACCCCCACCGCATCCGCAGCCGAGACGCCACGGCTCGTGACGAGCCATGTGACGGCGCGATACATCGCTCCACTGTTGACGTAAAGATACCCGAGTTTGCGGGCGAGAAGGCGGGCGACGCTGCTCTTGCCGCTGGCGGCGGGCCCGTCGATTGCGATGACTGTGTGCATTAATGAATAAATCCACGCCGCTGGAAAAAGAGCAACCGCCTTTACGGGGCGAGCGGCGGGAATCGCAAAATCCTGCATCGAAAATGAGCGAAACTACCGGCGCCCGCCTGTCCTCGGTGGCGCTTCGTCTGGAGCGTCCGCACCGCCGTTCCCATCCGCAACCTTCGCCTCTCCATCGATGCCCCACTTCACTCCTGCGCCATCCTCAGTATCCTCCACGGGCCTCCGTTCTAAATCCCTCATAATCAACGAAAAATTTCCGCTTTAGTTTGCTGCACGACAAAAACGAAAAAAGTTCTTGCGGATAATACGCATACGTACTATTCTGGCGGCGTTCTGGGGGGAACAGCGGCCTTCTGGTGACTTTCGTCACCGGGGGGCCGCACTTTTTTTGCCCTGAAACTTCGTGTGCTGGAAAATGAAGGGAGCCCGCCAGAACTTCGAAAACTTCCTCCGCGCATTCCGTAAGGATGCGGCGAATGACACTCATCGAAATCATTGAATCACGTATCGCGACGGGAGCTTGGAAAAGGTGACGGTCTTTTCCGGATACGCAGGCGCTTTAGATGTGTATGCGGGACACGGCGGCGTCGTCTCCGGTGCGCAGAATGGCGGCGCGGGCGGCGCAGCGCGCGACATCACGCTGACGGTGGTGAGCAATGGCGGGAGTTTGGGTCTGCAGGTCATCGGGGGCGATGGCAGCACAGGCACGCAAGGCACTGGCGGTCATGGCGGCGAGGTCGCCAGAGTGAAGATCAATTCCGTCAACGGCACACTCGATGGCGTGGTGGTCCGCGCGGGCGGTGGTGGGTTTTCAAATACGAACATCGCCGGGAATGGCGGTGCGCTCAGCAATGTCGCGCTGACGCTGGGAGAGGTTCTCGGGAGCGTCATCACGTTCGGCGGTCCGGGTGGAAACGCCCTCCACGCGGGCGGGACGGGCGGCGATGGTGGTGATGTTTCCGGCGTGGTGGCGAAAGCGAAAGTGCTCACAAGTTCGCTCGCGATTCTCGCGGGCAGCGGTGGCAATGGCTTGGCTCGTGGCGGCGATGGCGGGAACGTGGAAGGCACCAAATTTACCAGCCCGAATGTCGGCGGAAATGTGAACCTCAACGCCGGTGACGGTGCCAGTGCTTCGGGCAGCGGGGATGGCGGCGCGGGCGGCGCATTGACGAAGAATTCTGTCATCGCAAGCGCCAACGTCGAAGCCAGCATCACCTTCAGTACCGGCAGTGGCGGCAACACGAATTCCGGCCTCGCGGCCATGAGCGGAGCAAATTCCGGCGTGAACATCACCGTCACACAGGGCGTCGAAGACATCAACGTGGACAGCGGCAACGGCGGGAATGTCGGCGACAGCGCATTCACCGCGACGGTGGCATTGCTCCACGCTCAGGCTGGAGACGGCGGCGGCTCGGCGAACGCGGTCGGAGGAAAAGGCGGCGATGTTATGCGGCTCAAGATCGCTGGAGAAATCGGCAATTTCGCGCAGCTCTTCGGCTCCGACTACACGAAAATGGGCGGCATCATCGCCGGACTTGGCGGCAGCAGCAGCATGGACCGGGTGAACGGCTCCATCGCAAACATCACCGCCAAACGCATCCCCGCAATCTACGCGGGCGAACAAATCGGCACGATCAACAGCAACGCCTTCGTAACCTCGATTTCGAATATCACCGCCAGCGTCATCGGTGCGGACCTTGATGGCGACGACACCTTCGACTTCAGCGATGTCGGCAGCCCCGGCTTCGGCCTGAGCACGGGCGACACCGCAATCGACGGACTTGTGATCGTAAAGACAGACGGCTTTGACGACGACACCGTGGGCGCCACGCCGCTGCGAGTCCTGAGCGTGTAGAGTCTCACGTGAGTCTGACGAACGCGTGGGCTTTGGTTCTACGTCTCTGAGCAGAATTGCGCTCGCAACGCGTCCGTGCCGCGCTGTATTGTCCGGCGATGAACTCGCGCCGTTCCGTCTTCTTTCCAGATTTTCAACGTCGGAGCGCGGTCGCTCTTTTTTTAATTGGGGCAGCGCATTTCTGCGGGGCGGCTTCTTCGGATGGGCCGGATTTTTCGCCCGCTGCGGTGAAGCGTGGGAAGGAGGCCACGGCGATGGTGGACCTCGGGAAGAACGGGAGCGGTACGGGTTTTCTCGTTCATGCTTCGGGCATCTTTGTGACCAATCGCCACGTCGTCGAGCATGCTCCGGCAGACAAGCCGGTGACGCTCGTGCTGAACTCCGGCGAGGCGAATCAGCGTCGTGTGCAAGCACGGGTGATTCTTCTTTCCGAGGACGAAGATATTGCGTGTCGGGGCCGGAACAAAACCGGAATGGAGACGGAACAAAAGTGGAATGGCTTTTTTGGGGAGCAAAAGCGGGAGCGGACCGCCGCC
>JAYUSJ010000410.1:0-9526 GCA_043755735.1 Verrucomicrobiaceae bacterium
TGCGCGATGGCAGCGATTCGGTGCCGGAGGATTTCGCGGTCTTATCCGCACCTTTTCTGACGGGCTTCACCGGGGGCTTTTTTGCCGCAGGCTTTTTCACGGCGGGTTTTCGGGCTGCTGTGGTTTTGCCTGCGTCAGAATTGCGGCGGGCCTTTACGTCGGACTTGGGCTTCTTCATAGCGGGGAAAGAATGCCCGACCGGCCGCCGGATGTAAAACCCGATATTATGCATCGGGCGTGAAACCTATGCCTTCCACCCAATGATACGAAGCCGGAGCGCACAAAGTCCGCACGACAGGATTCCCCTCCTCATTCCTTTGCTTTTTTCACGCTCACGCCCTTTCCGGGAAAAGACGGAAAAACCTCTCCGAAGAGATTTGGGAAACATGGTCAAGGCGCTAACGGGATGTCGCCTTCAGCCTCACGAAGAACTGCGTCGCGCCAACCGGCGGAACTACGCGCCATGTCTGAGTGAGCGTCGCTCCGCTTTGCACGGCGGAGACTACGGCAGGCGTTGCCGGCGCGAAGGCTGTGAGCACGGTCGCGGTCTCCAGCGAGAGGACGACATCGTCGGCGTTTGCGCGGGAGGCAAACGTGAGCGTGACGTCGCCGTTGACCTCGCGCGTTACGGCGATGCCACTCGTGTTTGCAATGCCGTCACTCGTGCCGAGGGCGTGTTCGAGGAATGCGTTCATACCGTCGCCGTCGAAGTCGTCGGTTGGGTTGCCGGTAAATGTTGCGGCGTCGGAGCCGTTCGGATTTCCGCCGATGGTCGTGCTGGCTCGGAAGCTCGTTTTGATCGTGCGATCGAGTGCCAGCGAAGGCGCGATGGCGATGAGCGAGAAGCCGCCGCCGTCGGTTTGCGGATACCATGCATCGTTGTACGTGAGCGATTGGATCTCGGCCCCGGTGGCATCGACGAGCGTGATGGTTTCGCCGCCGTTGCTCAGCGAATCCGCTGGTCCGTAAGGTCCGACTCTCCGCGGAGTCGCGCCGTAGCGGGCGTTGAATGCGGCGAGATTGCGGACGACGTGGATACGCTCACCGGGCGCGAGCGTGGATTGGTTAGAGATGGTGAAATCAACACCTATCGTGAACTTGCAGCCGTTTATGTCGAGGGGAGCACTGGCGAAGTTTTGCAGCTCGATAAACTCGAAGTCGTCTTTGTCCGTGCTCGCTGCGAGTTCGCCGCCAGTCGGGACTGCGGGCTTGTAGTGGATTTCCGTAATGCGCAGCCAGTCGCGCGGAATCGGCGGCGTGAGCGTGTTGGTGACACTCGCGGTCAAAGTGCCGATGAGAACGCCTTGGAAATTATACGCCTGCAGCGCGACGTTGTTTAATCCCGGGACGAGCGCGTAGTTGAGCGACCACGTCGTATTTCCGGTCCAGGTCGGCGTGAGCACGTCGCCCGTATCGGCGCGTCGGAACTCGCGGATATCCACCCAGCCGTTGCCGGTGAGCGTGATGCTGTTTGCCGCGACAGTCGATGCGGGCGCGGGCGAAAACGCATATGGGACGCTCGGAATCGCGGCGGCAATCGTGTTGCGAATGTGCGCCTCGCGCTGGCTCACAAACGGCATGAATGTCGTGAGGTCTTCATTCACGAACTTCGTGTAATGCTGCGCCCAATAAGTGAGGTAACCGGTGTTGAAAGCGCGGTTACACAAGTCGAGCAGATGACCGTAGTATGCACGGCGATTTGAGGCATCGTTCGTGAGCTTGGTCATTTCCCCGTTGCCGATTAGTGCTGCGGTCGCGCCGGAACTCGCCGTGAAGTCCATGTCCCAAGGAACAAAGAGCAAGCGTCCATCGGGCTTCACGAAAAAGAGCGCGTTGTGCCCTGAGCCGAATGCGTAGTTGTCGCCGGCGCTCCATGCGATGGGGCCGGCCATGTTGCGCAGCCATCCGTCCACATCGAGCAACGCATTCGTCTGCGAAACAAACGTGGGGCCGCTTGCTTGTCCGAGCGCGGTGAGTGCGGTGATGAGCGGCGCGTAGTTGTCGGTGCTGCGGTTGTTTTTGATGAGATAAAACCAGCGGTATTCTTCCTTGCTGAGTCCGGGGTTCAGCGCACGGATGCCGACTCCGGGAGGGCCGGGATTGTCCTGCGTGAGCTTGTTGCCTTCCCATGTTCCGTTGTCTGTGGAACTCGCGATTCCAGCTGCGTTGTAGAGCGGATACGTCAGTTCGTATTCGAAAAACGTGCCGTCGCTTCCGTTTGCGATCCAGTTATCGAGGAACTCCTTCGAGTCCACTTTCGCTTTGATCAAAATCGCGGGCCCGGTCGTGACTCCGGGAGCGATGAGGCGGCACAGGTCGTCCTCGCTCGCGGGGATATTTCCGACCGAGTTGAGCGTCCGTTTCACGAGCATCTCCTTTTGCGAGAACTGATCGCCAGCGCCGCTGCGGTCCATCGCCACATCGCCGTGCTGTCCGAGGAACAATTGGTCGGGCGGGAAGCTGACATGAAAGCCGGTGCGGACCGTGAATTTCGCGCGTCCGTGCTCGCTGCCTTTGAGGTGAACGCCCGTGCCGTAGTAGATATCGCGCTCGTCGTAGATGATGGTGCAGGGCTTGTATTCGTTGCTCATCACGTTGTTCAGCGCGAGCAGCGCGGCGCTGTCGGTGTTCGTCATGACGATGCGGATGTTGTGCGGACGCGCGCCGGTGCCGAGCACGAGCGCAGCCTGGCTGTCGTTCCACGGAATCAATGCGCGACTCGCAGCGCCGCCTGCTGGGAAAGTCGCCGTTGCGCCGAGCGAGTCGGCGGCGGAGACGTAGAATTGCACCTTTGCGCTCGCCGCCTGGCCGGGGACTGTCCCGCTCCACACGCCGCCGCTGTTCGTCATCGTCACGGGGACAAATGTGCCTTCATTCACCGAGTAGTTGAGTGTAGCCGAAGCCACGCCGTCGCTATCCGCGACGCGCACGCTTACCGTCGCTGGTTGCGAGACTGTGGGCACTGCGGGTGCGTGTGTCGCGGCGGTGAAAGTCGGGCCTGCATTCGCAACAAAGCGCGAATTCACGAGGCCGGGAGTTCCGCCGCTCACGGGCATCGGTAGGATTTCCTGACGCGCTCCGCGATTAAAATACAGCCGCGTTTGCAAGCGATTGCCGCCGCCCGCCCAGCGTGCGCGATAGGAAATGCGATACGTCTTCGCGGGATTGATCGTCCACGGCAGCGTCGCGCCATTGCGCAGCGTCTGCTCGATGTGATTCGACATGTGCTCGGTGTATCCGGTCGCCACGATTTTCATCACCTTGTTTCCGGGTGCCGCCGGATCATCCACAATGCTCGTCGTGCGGTGATTTCCTTGGAATCGCCACGATGCAGCAGTGCCGCCAGCGAAGTCGCCATTTGCAATCAGCGGAAGATTTGTGCCGAGCGGATCTTCGCGCACTTGGATGTCGTCGATGAACGCCTCGCCCCCCGCAATCATGCCGATGAGCAGCTCATTATAAAACGTCACGTTGCTCTCCAAATTCGCGCCGCTGAAATCGTAGCTCACGTTCACCCAAGTGCCGTTGGCCACTTCATTACTCGCGGCCCACGCAGCGGCGTTGTTGTTGTCTGCGGATGGATTTCGCAGCTCCAGCGACGACCCGCCGGCGTCTGCAAACTCCGGCCACGAGCCACCGTCGTAGTAGCGCACATCGTCGGCGACATTGTCGTTCGCGTCGCGCAACCGCACACGGTCGCTGCTGCCGCCGAGACTGCCGGAGAACGGTCCAAACACACGCGGCAGGCCGGGATGCAGCGCATTGAAAGACACCACATTCCACACGACCACCGCGTATTCGCCAGCGCCGAGAACCGTGCTCGCGGGGAAGGTAAACGAGATGCCATCGCTGAAATGCCAGCCGCTGATGTCCACCGGACCGGCGCTCTTATTATAGAGCTCCACCCATTGCTCCAGCGAACCATTCGGCGCGTTATACATGAGCTCGTTGATCACGATCTCGTCGTGAACGGTGAACACGTTTGCCGTGCCGAATGTCGGCGAATCCGGATGTCCCCAAACGCCCGACGCGTTACGTCCGCGCAAGCTCGTCTTCGCCACGCGACTGTCGCTCAGGGTCTGTCCGACCGTGTTCACGAGGAACAGCCGTTCGCCATCGATGGGCCGGAATCCCGTCACCGTATGGTCGAGGGAAAGCAGCGCGCCCGCCGCGACCGAGCCACTCAGCGTGTAGCTCCCGCCGTTGCTGCCGCGCAGTTGATAATTCGCGAGATTGATCGCCGAGCCCGTCACGTTTGCCAGCTCCACGCGGAACGTCACATCGTTCACGCTGCTGATTTCATTGAGCACCAGCACAGGCGCTGTGTCCGCCGGCAGCGCGGGAATTTCCGCCGCGTGAAGTTGCGCGCCGAAAAGAAAGTCGCCGCCCGTCGGCGAAGACTGATGAACCTCCACCGCGAGCACATTCGTTCCCTGCACGAGCGCAGCCGCCGGGACGGAAATTGCCGTCACTGGAAACTGCGCATCCGTCACAACACTGCTCGCCGCCGTCGCATGGGCCGGTGTTCCAGCAGGCATGTTGTTGCGATAGATCTCCGTGCCGTTGAGATAGTAAACTGCACCGTCATCGTGAATCGGGAACATCGAAAGCGTCGTCGCCGCCGGGTTGCCGGTGAAAGTGAACGTCGAGCGTGCATACGTCGTCTGTGCGATGCTGCCGACGTTCGTTTGCAGCGGAACCGTCGTCGTCACCGCGACGCTCGCATTATCAAACACGGCCGACACCGTGTCCGTCGCCTGACGTGCCTGCCCGGTCAGCGTCACCGCAAAATCCGCAGGCCAATTCGTTACCGTTTGCGATGCCCCGAGCGCGCCGTTGCGATAGATCTCAATGGTCCCGCTGCCGGGATAAGTCCCCGGCGTCCACACGAGCTGCATCGTGCAAGTTCCTCCATCCGCATCCGCAGGGTCGAATGTCCCGATATTCGTCCCGCCCCCCGTCGGCCCTACCGTGCCCGTGCCGCCGAGATCGTTGCTATTGTAGGTCCAGCCGCCCTCGCCGATGTTCTGCGAAAAATGCAGATAGTGATTCGCGTCGGCGCGCAACCACACGCTCGACCGATACGCCGTTCCCGAGCCCGCGAGCGACACACGGTCCACGGTAAAAGTCACCTTCGCCCGCGTCGAAAAACGCTGCACTGATTCAATCGATTTCCCAGCCCAGAAGCTATGAGTCGAGGTGCCGCCAAGCGTCAGCGCGCCGCCCGATGTCGATGCCGTGTAACCGCCATCCACAGTGGATTCCAGCCCTTGATTGAGCGTATTCCATTTCAGCGAATCGACAGACGCCGCCGCGAAATCATCACTCAGCGGAGTCGTCGTCGTCGTTGGGAATTGAATCGCCGCAGGCACCGCAGGCACCCCGCCGCTCGGCGTCGCGATCGTCGGCGCAGTCGCCGGCGTATAGGTCCCTGAGGCAAGACCCGTAATCGCTTGCACAGGCAGCGCGCGCGTCCAAGTGGCTACATCATCGAGATATCCGCTCCATTGCTCCACGCCACTCGGACCATTGCCGCCAAAAAAGAGCGGCTGAATGTTCGCCGGAGCCGCCGTGATGTTGACCGTCCCGGACGAAACGCCGTTTCGATAATAGGTCAACGCCGTGCCCTGCTTCACCACCGCATGATGAATCCACGGCCCCGGCGCGGCTGGCGTTCCTGACATGGCCGTGTACGCCACGTTCTCACCGGCACCATTGCGATGCCATTCGAACTGCGTGCCGGTGAACTTGATGAACTCGCGCGGGCTAAAGTCCGCGCCCGACGAATTGTAGCGATTCCCCAGGATGATACTGCTGCTCGCCGCTTGGGTGGTCTTCGACCAAAACGACCATGTGAAATCATTCGCCAGCGTCATCGCCGGAAGATTCCCCGCACTCACAAAACTCGTTCCCGAGTTGGCGGACACACCGTCCGTATTCAGCCGGAGCACACGTCCGCGCGTCCCGTCGTTTTGAAAAGTCGCCGTCGCCCCCGTCAGCGTCCCCGCCGTTCCACCGCCCGCCGAGTTTGCCGCCGTCGTTCCCGAAGTTTCCTGAAACGCCCACCACCCGTGCATCGCCTGCCCCGCGCCGCTCAGAACGATGCTAGGCGCCACCGGGTCAGCGACTTTCCCCGTCCCCGCATAAAGCAACCCCGCGCCCTGCGGCCACGCACTGTCATCATAACCCGCACTTTTCCAAGTCCCCGCCGGTGCCACGTTCATCGCGTCGTATTTCCATTGCGCGGTGATGAGCACCGGCGTCGTCAATTTCGGCGACGCCGAGGGATCCAGAAAATTCACACCGCCCGGAGTCCCACCCAGTTCATTACTCGCCGCCCAAGCACCGGGACCGTCATTCGCCGAAACGCTATTTCTGCGAGCGAGCGTCGCCCCCGTCCCATCCGCTCCGGATGGCCAATCGCCATCATCCGAGTAACTCAGCACATCCATCGAGCGGTCGCTACGATTTACCAGCCGCAACTCCTCGCCGCCATTGTCGAGGATGCCCGTAAACGGCCCGAGCGCCCCCGGAATTTGGCCCGGCACTTTCGCCACCACGAGATAAGCCCCACCCGCGATGCGTGTTCCTTCCGGAAAAGTGAAATTTGCCCCGCCCTCGATGCGCCAGCCCGAGATGTCCACATCGACGCCGTGCAAATTGCGAAGCTCGATCCACTCCGTCTGAGCCGCCTCATTCGCCGGGTGATATTGCAGCTCATTAAAAACCACGACGCTATCTGCGGCGACGGCGACGAGTGAACTGGCAAGGAGTGCGAGGAGTGTATGTTTCATTTGGGAAAAAAGATGTGTGAAGGTTTCCAGCAATCTCATGAACGAATCGGCTCCCGTCAAATGCCCGTTTGGACGAAACGCATGACGCTTCAAAGTCTGCCCCCGATGCACCTTCGATAAAATGCAACGCACCCTGAGCAATGGAAAACCATCGACCATGGGGCATCAGGAGCGCAGCTCTTTGCATGTGAAAGAACACGGCGGTGCCTTCCTGTTTCGCTTTGCTCGCATGGCGGACGTTCGGTACAACGTCCGCCATGCACTATCGCTGCGGACTTTTTATCGCCGCCAGTCTCCTGTTTTTTATTTGCCCGACGTTCGGCGCTCCCGCGGAGAAGCCACCTGCGGATGATCCCTTGGTGGACCTCGCGACGGTGGACGACACCATCCTTGTCGATCTCCGCTATGCCACCTCGCGCAACATCGCGGGCAAACCGCTCTACCCGCCGGGCGCGCGCTGCATCGTCCGCCGGCATGTCGCCGAGGGACTCAAAGTCGCCCAAGACTGGCTGCGACCGCAGGGTTACGGGCTAAAAATTTGGGACGCCTACCGCCCGCCGTCGGCACAGAAGGCTCTTTGGGAATTGTCAAAGAACGCCTCATTCGTTGCATCGCCGGAAAACGGCTATTCGCTCCACACGTGGGGCGTCGCGGTCGATGTCACACTCGTAAACGCCTACGGCAAGGAGGTGAAAATGCCGACGGGATTCGACGACTTCAGCGCCGCTGCGCAGCTTCACTACAAGGGCCGGGACCCCATCGTTGCGAAGAATTTGAAGCTCCTTCAATCGGCAATGGCCCGCAGCGGATTCATCGGAATGCGAACGGAGTGGTGGCATTTTGTAGGCAAACAATGGCGCGCCTGCAAAGCGGTGGAAGTGGAATCCATGCTCGCGGGAAAAGACGGGCGATGGTCGGCCCCGCCTGCGCCGCCATCGGCCGCAACACCGGCCCTGCCGGAAAAGGCAGCGCGCTAACCCGGCTCTTGCTCTTGCTCGCAGCGGCTCGGAAAATAGAGCAGGAGAAAGAAGTAAGAGCGAACACGTTTTCCAACCGTCCCGGTCCGCTACTTCGATTTCAGCCCCGCCGTATTTACCGCGACGACGCGATAGCGATACTGCTTTCCGGCTTCGGCCCTTGTGTCGGTGAAACGCATCGCGACCAAGGGCTGCGAAGGCGTGTCGCTGTATTGGAGGTTCTGAAAGAGCGGGCGTCCGAACGGATTCTTCCCTTGCTCCGGCACCGTGCCGACGACTTCGCCGTCACGCTCGACGATGAAACTTGAGAGGCCGCTTTCCAAGTCAGCCTCTGCTTCCCATGTCACTTCGTTGCCGCTCACCCGAATATTTGAGGGAGCGGGCGGCGGCGTGGCATCACTCACGGCGGTGTCTTTCATATACTGCGTCCACGCTTTCGCGACGGACTCGCCGGGCAGCCACACGGACTTTTCTTTCGCCCCGCTGAACTGCGCGACAGCAATCGGAGTAATGAGTTCCGCATCCACCGCAGGCAGCGGCGCAAGCCATGCGTCCGCCATCGGCACTGGCTTGAGCGGCGCGCCCGCTTCGGACGGCAGGCGGGCCGTGAGGCACGCATCGAGCCACGGGATCGCGAGGTAGCGCTGGTTGCCGCATTCGTGCGCGGTGAGCGGGTCTATGGAAATACCGATGAGGCCACCGCGTCCGCGGACCGCTTTAAAGAATGCTTCGTTTGCCGCCCAAGCGCCGGCGAAACGTCCGTCCTTCACGCTGAAGCCTTCTTTCGTGCCGAGATTGCACATCATCGGCACGGTCAGCGCGGCGTCGGGCAAAGTGTGCGTCTTGATTTCGGAACGAGACGCGTTTGCCTGGAGCAAAGGCACACCCGAACGCAGCCACGCCGCAGCCACGCGCTCGGGATGCAAAAGCACCATGCCGCCAGCCCAGTGACCGCCGCCGCTGTGACCCCACAGCGCCCACGGAACGCGCGCCAGTTCGGGATGCCCCGATTTCGCGCCCAAGTCGGCGAGCCCTTTTTGAAAAGCCACGTCGGAGCCGTTGCGAGGATCACACCACATCTGGCAGTCCGCTTTTTCCGGCTGCTCGTAAGAAGGAGCCAGCAGCGCACAGTCGTGCTTTTTCGCGAGCGCCTGCCAGTGCAAGTCGAACGCGCCAGTGAGCCCCGATTTGCACGAGCCCTCGCCGCAGCCGTGCTGATGCACAATCACACCGCGCACGGTCTTCACACCGGGCGGAATCCAGACCGTGTAGTTCACCGGGAAAATCAGTTCACCCGGCTTCGTGGAAGCCTCATAGCGCACCCGATAGTAAGGAGGCTCCGCCGCAGGAAACGCGTCATACGGCGGTTGCTGGGCAAAAAGCGAACTGGTCAGAGCGAGGAAGAAAACAGCGAAACGGTGCATAGGTTTTCCGGGAGGCTGGCGACGTCCGTGATAAAGAGCAAGCCGGCGCGGCGTCCGGATTTTCGTTCGCTTTTCATCGCTGCGCCGATATGCTCCCAAACATGGGCACAGACACCATCAATGAGGAAAATATCGGATCGACTCCGCTTCCGGAGGCCGTGCTGGAGCGCGCCCGCGCGGCGGTGAAAGCCTACTATTCCTCATGCTTCTGGTTTCGTCATCCCAAGGCAACGATCGAGACAAAGGAGGATGTTCGGGTCGTCGTCGAACACCTTCGTGAATACGGCGACAAAAACGCGTGGCGGGAGGCGCAGGAAATCCACAAATGCCT
>JAYUSJ010000411.1:0-9487 GCA_043755735.1 Verrucomicrobiaceae bacterium
GCGCAGCGCTTCGAGCACCTCCGAGCGCAGCACCCGTTGCGAGCCCGTCTCCTCGCCAAAATCCCCGCCCGCCTGAATCGCCGCCGTCCCGCCGAGCGAGCCGATGACGCTGCCGAGCTTGCTCATCGACCCGCCATATTTCAAATCCACCGGAAGGAGCGGAGCGTGGACGAAAT
Source organism: Verrucomicrobiaceae bacterium (assembly GCA_043755735.1). Classification (GTDB taxonomy): domain Bacteria; phylum Verrucomicrobiota; class Verrucomicrobiia; order Chthoniobacterales; family Chthoniobacteraceae; genus SXWH01. The sequence goes on from JAYUSJ010000411.1 coordinate 177, forward strand.
CCGCCGCGCGCCCCTGCGCCCACGTGCGAGCGCGGACAAACATTTGTGCTTCGAGTTGTTGTTTCCTTGTCATGATAAGAGGTAGGTTATGAGTTGAATTAAACGAACTCCGCCGGGGCATTTCTCCGCCCTGAGGGATTGGTCCGAAAAAGGAGCACATCGTGAAGCTTCGCGCGAGGAAAAAATCTCGCTTTCCGCCGCTGTGGACACTCGACGAATCGAGATCGGCAGATTATCACGCGCTCCACACTGCCCGCATGGAACTGCCCGCCATCCTAGACCTGCTTGGATACAGCGACTCTGGAAACTTCTTCCGGCGTGGCACGGCTGCGTTTGAGCGGATGCCGGACTTCGGTCACATCCTTCGTGAGGCTGGCCGGCAGTGCCACTTACAAGGCGTTTACACGCTAAAACCGCTCACCGACGATGGCAGCGATCCGAAGACTCCGGTCGTCTATGTCTGCACGGCGGATGACATCGCGACGGCGGACAAAATTCATCGCCTCGTTTGGAATCAAGACATCGTGCCGTTCCTGCTTGTCCGCACTCCGGCGGGGCTGCGGCTCTATTCCGGATTCGAACGCAACGACGATTCCAGTGCGAATCAAGCGGGCGTTCTCGAACCGCTGGTTGAGTTTAACCGAATACACGATCAACTCGCGGAATTTCATGCCGATGCGATTGACTCCGGCGAACTGTGGCGGAAACGCAGTGATGATGTTCGCCCGAGCGCCCGCGTTTATTGGAAGCTGCTGGAGAACTTGAAGGAGTTGGCGAAGAGGTTTCGCAAAGCATACGACGCCCCCAAGAGCGTCGTTCACAATCTCATCGGCAAATACATCTACCTTCACTACCTCCGCGGGCGCGATTTCCTGTCTCCCCGCAGGTTGGAAAAATGGGGCATCGACCCGGCGACCGTGTTTCGCCAGACTGCCACAGTCGAGGGTTTGCGCGCTATCTGTGAAAGGCTCGATGGCTTTCTCAATGGCCGCGTGTTTCCGCTCAAATTTACCGGAAAGGACGCTCCTACCGAAGAGCAAATCCAGCGGATCGCGGGCGCTTTCGCGGGCGATAGTTTCGAGGGCGGCTGGCAGTTCCATCTTCCGTTCGATGCGTTCCAGTTTGACGTGATTCCCATCGAGACGCTCTCGATGATTTACGAGCAGTTCCTCCACCTGCCCGATACTGCGGACCCGACTGAGGAAGACGAGCAGACCGAGGGACGCAAGGCTGGCGCTTACTACACGCCGATTCCGGTCGTGAACTACATGCTCGCGCAGCTCGACAAACGCCGACCGCTCAAACGCGGAGTCCGGGTGTATGACCCAAGCTGCGGCTCAGGTGCCTTCCTCGTTCAATGCTATCGCAAGCTCATCGAGCGCACGTTTCCGCCGCGCGGAAAAAAGCCATCCCCCTTTGATTTGGCGACGCTGCTGAAGCGCCACATTTTCGGCAGCGACCTCGACCCAGATGCGTGCAGCGTCGCCGAGTTCAGCCTCTATCTCACGCTGCTCGATTACGTGGAGCCTGCGGACCTCACCGAGCATCCGCGATTCAAGCTCCCCACACTGCGCGGCAACAACATCTTCCAGTCAGACTTCTTCAAGCTGAAGCCATTCGCACACAAGTGCCAGTGGATCGCCGGAAATCCGCCTTGGACAAAACCGAAGGCGGATCAGGAAGAAACCGGCCCGCTCAAAAAGGAGAAGGAAGAGGCGACGAAGCGTGTGCTCAAATGGATGAGCGACCACGAAGAGACGATGCCGGTCGGCATGAAAGCGGTCGCGCAGGCGTTTGCCTGGCGCTGCCGTGAATTCATGAGCCGCGATGCTGTTTGCGGCTTGCTCATCCCCGCGATGACGCTCTTTGAAGACCCATCGGCAAAGTTCCGCACCGCGTTCATCCGCGAGCATCGGCTCGAAGCTGTCACCAATTTCTCAAATCTCGCCGAAGTCCTGTTCGCCGGTCGTTCTCGAGTGCCCGCTGCCGCGCTGTTTTTCACTCTGCGGTCAAAAGGCGCAAAACCGGACGACTTGGAGATGACCACGGTCTTTTCGCCGCTCGTCGCGAATCAAGAATCCACGCGCCCGCCAGCCGCTGGGTCGCGCACGGAGACATGGATCATCACCGTGAACGGTGACGAAGTGCGCGAGTTGCCGTATTGCGAAATCGCATCGGGTAGCGGGCTTCCGTGGAAGCTGGCGATGTGGGGCTCGGGACTGGATGCAGCGCTGCTTGGACGGATGCGGAGGAAGTGGCCAACGTTGGAAATGTGCGAGGCTCCGTGGAAGCCGAAACTCCTGAAGTTTGTCCCAAATCCAAAGGTGCCAACTCAACTGTTTGGGGTAAGCCAAGGTCTGGAGTTACGGTTGAAAACGGGCAAGACCGCCAGTGCCAAGAGCGTTGCCGAATACATTAAGGCTTTAGAGGCTGGTGTTCCGATTGTTGCCGCAGACGACCTCGATGAGGTTGATGAAGTTCGTGGACAGAGCAAGCTTGACGTTAAACTTCTAGACCGACTGCGCCGCCTGTTTCGTCTCCGGAACAGTGAATTGATTCCGGTGTTGAGCGGGGGGGGAACTGTCCCCGATGAAGGCTGGTGCCGGGAAGGTCGTGGAATGCTTCCGCTGGCGGTATGCCGCCCGCCTCACGTCATCGTCAGTGCCGCTAGAAACTTCGCTGTTTATAGCGAAGACTTCATCGTCGTTCCGCCCCGCCAAATCGGAATCGCCAGCGTTGATAGCAACCGTTCCCTGCTCAAAGCACTGGCGCTCTATCTCAGCTCGGATTTTGCCTACTACCACCAGTTTTTCACCTCTACCGAGTTGGGCGTGAAACGGGATCGGGCAACTCTCGAATCCCTCCGCCAAATCCCCCTCCCACTTCTCCAGCTTTCACCCGATCAACTCGCGCAATGGGAATCCCTTCACGACCGCCTCGCGCAAACCCAGCCGCGCACGTTGCAGGATGAATCGCAGCCGGAGGCCGAACTGGACGAGACGCTCGCCGCCGATGGGCAGGAGGCGATGATCGACGAGTTGAACGACCTCGTTGCCGATGCTCTCGGGCTCGATAATGCCGACCGGACGCTGGTGCATGATCTTGTGCATGTGCGGCTCGGATTGAATGACGGAAAAATTGGGCGCGGCGCGATGAAGGAGGTCAACCGCGAAGAACTTCAATCGTATGGTGAATGGCTTCAGCGGGAACTTATCGAACACCTCGGAAATGCAGATTTCTCCGTCACGGTAATTTTCGATGGCGCGTCCGGTTTTGTCGCAATCGAGCCTTCTCGCGGCGCAACGTGCATCCGCATATTTTCTGCCGACAGCGCATCGGCACGGACTCTGGCGCGAACGCGTGAACAACTCAGGCAGGAACACTCGCAGTGGATGTATTTCGATCGCTCTCTGCGCGTGCATCAAGGAAAGAAGCACTATCTTTTCAAACCAATCGCCCGGATGCACTGGACCCGCTCCCGAGCGATGCTGGACGCCGCAGACCTCGCGATTAGCTATACTGTCGAAGACTGATTCCCCCAATGAGCGAAAAGCCCGACATCTTCATTCAAAACGTCCATCGCCTCCTCCAAGCGGGTTACGAGACGTTGACCACGAAGGAACTGCGCTTTTTGCGAGGCAGGCATGAGCCGGATATTTCGGGCGTTCTTGCCATGAGAATTCAGCAACTCGTGGACGATAAAAAGGTGGAGGGTATCAACCGGGCGTGGACGATCGCGGATAATCATCCCGAAAACGAAACTCACCTCCCAATCGACAAGATGCTCCTCGGAAAGAAGCGGAAGCTGCCGGATTTGAAGTTGCGATTTGGCGGAGCGCGCGCTGCTCGATATTTTCGGTTTGAGGCGAAGTGCTTGTCAGATTCTGGAGCATATAAAGACCTCATCAGCCATAAGGATGGCCTCGGGCGCTTCCTCCGACGAGTGTACGCAAGAGGAGATTCTGTGGGCGGATTGCTCGGTTACGTGAAAACCGAAACGGCAGAAACGCACGCACAACGAGTAAAGGCAGACATGTGTGGCGATCCGATACGATTCCATTTGAACGAGGCGAAAGGGTGGAAGGCGGTGGCATTAAAGGGCGGCCCGGTATGCTGCTTCCGGACGGTCCACGCACGCGATGATAACGGTGGAGACATCACGATGTTTCACACGTTTCTTTTGTTTCAGTAACGTCCAAGCCACAACATGCTGCAGATCTGGGTGTTGCTCTGCGTATTTGTAGTGGTATCGACCATTTCTGACCGCCTGAATTGCGGATTTATCGTGCTGCACAACCGAGCTGTCGGGCTGCACAACCGGGCTGTCGAGCTACACAACCGAGCTGTCGGCCTGCACAACCGAGCTGTCGGCCTGCACAACCGGGCTGCCGAACTGCACAACCGGGCTGGCGAGCTGCACAACCGGACTGACGGGCTGCACAACCGAGCTGGCGAGCTGCACAACCGGACTGACGGACTGCACAACCGGGCTAGCGGACTGCACAACCGGTCTGCCGTGCTGCATTACCGGAGTGGCGTGGTGCATTTTCGGGCGGGATGGGTGTGGGGATCGGGGGAGATGCGGGGGGCGATTGATGGCTTGCGTTTTGCGCGGCGGTGCGTCGTCATGAGGGCTCGTTCTATGCGCAATTTCGCCATCGCTTCCGTCCTGTTCGCCGCCACCGCCTTTGCCCAGGAGACCAAGGTCTCGCAGTGGAATGGCTACGAGAAAATCGACTACAAATTTGCCGACCATGCGGCGCTGATTGTGAAGCCGAGGACTCCGGCGGCGGGGAATCCGTGGATTTGGCGGACGGAGTTTTTCGGGCACGAGCCGCAGGGCGATATCGCGCTGCTGGCGGCGGGGTGGCATGTGGCGTATTACCGGATCAGCGACATGTATGGCTCGCCGGCGGCCGTGGGGCTGATGGAGAAATTCCATGCGCAGGCGACGGCGGAGTATAAGCTGGCGAAGCGCGTGACGCTGGAGGGCTTCAGCCGCGGCGGGCTGTATGCGGTGAACTTTGCGGCGACGCATCCGGATAAAACCGCCGCGATTTATCTCGATGCGCCCGTGCTCGACATCCGCTCGTGGCCGGGTGGCAAGGGCAAGGGCAAGGGCGCAGCGCGGGAGTGGAAGCAGGCGATGGAGGCCTTCGGGTTGACGGAGGAGACGGCGAAGACGTTTGCGGGAAGTCCCATCGACAAGACGTCGGTGCTGGCGAAGGCGAAGATCCCGATTATCTCGGTGGTCGGGGATGCGGATAAAGTGGTGCCCTACGACGAGAATACAAAGCCGTTTGCGGAGAAAATCCGGAAGGAGGGCGGCGTGATCGAGGTCATCGAAAAGGCCGGCGTGGATCATCATCCGCACTCACTCAAAGATCCAAAACCGATCGTCGATTTTCTGCTGAAAAACGCGCTGAAGGACTAGTCATCCGTCAGTCTTGCGGTGATGGCAACCGCTAGAGCAATCCGGCGGTGACTCGTGAGTGGTGACTGGTCGAAAGCGTTTTCCGCTTGCGACTAATCACAGCCGATAAACACGCTGGCTTACCATCATACGACCACTAAGAAGCCCGACGACGGCGGAGCGTGAGCAGTCCAGCCCCGAAGCACGCCAGCAATGCGCTGCCCGGCTCAGGAACTGTGCTGTAGAAGTTGTCGAAAGTCGCCGTCGGCGCATTGGTTGCGGTGCCGCTGCCATCGTAGATGAAAACTCCGGGGTTGCCGCTCGCGTAGGTGGCGTCCGTACCGCCGATGGTGCTGATCGGCGTCGCGAGGTTGGCGAGGTCGAAGAGCTGCGCGATAAAGCTCGTTCCCGTCCCGCTGAAAACGATTCGGTAATCGTTGGCAATGTTGATCGGAAGTGCCGTGGCGGAAGCAATCGGCGTGGGTGCCTCGCCGGTAATACGGAAAACATTGAACGCCCCGTTTGCATCGAACGTCGCAGCGTAACCGTTGGTGGTGCCGGTGCCGGGAGTGGTAATGCGCGCAAGAAGGCCCATCGTGTTGCCAGATGTCGTGCTCCAGTCCACGACATCTACCGTCTCCAGGAAGTCTGTGTAGGTGGCATCCAAGCGAAGACTTCCGGCGCGAGCCGGACCAAGCGCAAGAGGGTTGGGCGACGCGGGATTGCTGATTTTGTAGCCGCCAAGTGTGAATGTGAATGCCGGCGGTGCACCGAACGGCGCGAGCGGCGAAATATGAGTCCAACCCAGATCATTCCCGTCGTTGAAGTCGTCGAAGATATCCAAAGCGGAGGCGGAGAGTCCGGAGAGTGAGAGCAGTGAAATCCCGAAGAGAATTTTTGACCTAGTAATCATAAATGCGAACAGACTATTCGCGCGTGATAATGTCAAACCCTGTTTGCAGGCGTGCGGGAGTCGCCCATGATTGTGCCCACCGTATTTGTGTCAAATCCGGCGCTCCATTTAGGCAGAAAGATTCCGGACAGAAAGTTGATGGGAGACAATTGCAAACTGCGAACATCCGCCCGGCGCGCTCACCCGCCGCTCGCAATCGCGATGAGGTGCCGCAGTTCGTCGGCAATTTCCGATTCGTCGTTCACCGTCGAGGCCACCTCCGCGCGGATGAGTTCCCGGAACCGCGAGCGCAGTCTGTGGATTGCCACTTTCACTGCTGTCTCGCTCATGCCCAGCGCGCGTGCGGCTTCGGCCTGTGAAGAAGTCGCACCGCCATCAAGCAACGGCTTTAGCACGGCGAAAACGTCCGCCTTTCCCGCGTGCTCCGCCTCCAGTGCGGCGAGGGCGCGGGCGATAAGCGTGTGCGCCCACTCGCGATCAAATGCGAGCGCATCATCCGGCGCGGAAGGCAGCGCGATTCCCGGCTGCGTGTCGTGTTCGCCGGCGATGGGCACATGCTCCGCGCCTGAGCCGCGCTTTTCCGCCACGGCGGCGGCGCGGTGCTTCGAGAGAAAATGCTTCAGCGCGCCGAGCAGATAGCTGCGAAACCGCCCGCGCTCACGCTCCGGCGCACCCACTCCGCCTTCCAGCAAGCCCTCGAAAAACCCATGCGCCATCTCCCGTGCCGCATCGTCATCGCGCCCTTCGCGACGCAGGAATGCCACGACCGGCGAGTAGTAGGCCGCGCAGAGATCGGATAACGCCGCCTTTGCCTCCACGCCATCGCCGGAAGCCCGAAGCACGAGCGTCCAGCGGGTGGGGTGAAAGGCGGCATCCGGATTCGTCATGGAGTTGCCGACTCCAGTTCTTCCTCCGCACGAATTGGCTTCGTGGGCGTCTCGGCTTGTTTGAGGACTTTGAATCCCGTATCGAGGCCCGCTTTTTTCAAGGAATCGTGCAGGTTGCCGGTGTAACTGCGCGACATATTGGCTGCGTGGTTTGCCGTGTTGCTCTCGGCGGAAAGGTCGAATTGCCCCGGCGCTTCCGGCACTGGCTCGATTTTCACGCTGCGGTCCATGTGCGTGCGGAGGATGCCGAGCGCGTCGCCTTTCTCCAAGCGGAACTCGAAGCGCGTCGCAGCGCGGTAGGTTGGCGAGCCGTCGTCGGAGAGTCGCCACGCATTGTCTTCGAGGGCGAAGGTGAACGTCAGATACTTCGTCGAGCCGTCCTTCTTTTTTAGCGAAACGAACAGCACGGTTTTCGCCGGAGCGCTGTAGAGGTTGCCCTTGAAGATGCCCTTCACGGACTCTTTGGTTTCGATGACTTTCACGAGTTCCGGCGTGCCGTAGAGCGGCTCCATCCAGCGGGCTGCCGGGTTATTGCTCGTCTGGCGCGAACGCACGTTGAGCTTCATAAACTCCGCGCCGTTGGAGTCGTTGGCGAGCGCGTTCAGCTTGCCGAAGACTTGCTCGGGGGACTCTGCGGGTGCGGCTTCCAACTTGGGTTTCGGAGGAATGGTGGTGTTGGCCTGTGTCGCTGGCATTCTTCTGGGCGTTGGCTCGAAGCCCGGAATTACCCGCCACTCGTTCCCTTCCTGAACGCAAATCTCGGTGCTCGTTCCAACGCCAGCGCTCTTTCCGAGATACCGTTTCGTGTATTCAATGATCGCGGTGACGCCGGGGTCCCTCCCGAGAATCCGTTTTTGGGAAAATGCGTCCATCGTTCCGATCGTCGGAACGGCTTTCAGGACGCGAACGGAAGCAAGGAGTGCGATGTCTTTCTGCACGACTTTGTTCGCATGGCTCGCGGCGATGAGCGATTTTGCGTAGTCGCTCGGAAGCAAGGCTGAGTCAGCGACGGATCTCGGAATCGCCGCAAGCACTCCCGCCGTGTCGCCGGTATCGAGCGCGATGTGGAACGCGATGACCGCACCTTGCGGCGTCGAGAAATCCGGGAACTGCACCTTTAGTTTTGCTGCCACGCCCTCCGCTTCAAAGCGGGCTGTGTCAGCCCGCATTTTTTCCTCTCTCGCCTTCGCCACTATCTCCTCCCCGAGCGCATCCGCTGAGGTCCACTGCACCCGCTGCGTCGGGAAGATGATTGCGGCGAAAAGCAGGAACGCCAGTGGCGCGTAGGTGAATGTTCGTGTGACTCCGCGAAGGGCTGTCGGGATGAGCCCGCGCCGCATTTGCCAAAGTGCATACCACATCCCGAACCAGCCGATGGCGGCGGAGATCCCGCCGAGCGCGATGAGCAAGGTGCCGATGGTTTTGGCGGACGAGCCGTGCTCCATGGGGACGCCCATAGCGTCCGCAACCATGCCCACTTTGCCGACCACCGTGGCGAGCACGCCACCATTATATATCCAGACACCAACCGCGAAAACGACGAGTCCGCCGAGGAACAGCGCGAGGCTGCGGACGGTGATGGGCGCGGGCGCTTCTTCCTTCACGGCGGTGCGTGTTTCTTTCCCGCCAAACAACAACCCGAGCGCGCCGAGCACAAACACGGTCGTCGCGATTGCGAGCAGCGTGCCCTGCGTGGAGCCGTGCGTGAACATCACCGCTGTGGCGAAAAGCACGGGGCCGGCGATGAGCGCGATCTTCGCCACGAGGCGAAGCTGCAACGGCTGCGCGGAGGCTATGCCCACCGCATCGGGCGCTTTCGCCGCGCGATGGACATCCGTTTTCACTTCCTCCGCGCTTTGCTGGCGGAGATTGCGTTCCTTTTCCAACGTCTGGAAAACGATTTCGTCGATGCGGGCGCTGACCGCCGCTCGGGCGCTCGGCGCGGGGAAACGGCCGAGCGGGAGTTCGCCGGTGAGCATTTCGTAGATGACTACGCCGAGGCTGTAGATGTCGGCGCGGTGGTCCACGTCGTGCGGCTTTTCGTGCTGCTCGGGGGCCATGTAGGCGGCGCTGCCGAGCGCGGCTCCGGTGACGGTGA
>JAYUSJ010000412.1:0-9482 GCA_043755735.1 Verrucomicrobiaceae bacterium
CGAATCCGTGAGCGTAACGAGACAGGGAAAGCGGGCGCTCCTTTGCAGCAGGTGATGGATGAGCTACGGGAGGAGAGAGCCTAAGTGAGCTATTGGGACCCATCAGCGCTGGTGAAGCTGTATTTGAAAGAGGCGGATTCAGTGCAATTCGATGCGCTGGCCTTGGCGATGCCGATGGGCACAGGGGCACTCACACTCCATGAAGCACGAACGGTATTCCGGCGGCGTGAGGCCGAGGGCGCGATCCCGGCGGGCGAGGGGCGGGTGCTTTTTGAGCTTTTGTGCAGCGATTCTACGGGCGGTGGTGTAGCAGTGCAGGTGAAAACGGATGCCGTGCGCCGTGAGTTCGGTGAGGTGTTGGAGCGATGTTTCTCTCAATCACCGCCAGTTTTTATCCGAACCAACGATGCGCTACAGCTTGCCTCAGCAATCGTGGCAGGAGAGGCGGAGTTTGTAACTGCCGATGCGCGACAGAAGGCAGCCGCAGGGCTACTGGGGTTTAAGGTGTTGCCTTGAACCGCGGGAAAGCGGGTCCGTGTGCTAAAAGCATTCAAATCCGCCCCTCAAAAGGCGATGGATGAAATGCGGCTCAATGCTCAATGACGTTTTCTTTGTCGCCCAAACCAGTGAGTTGACGGGGCGCAGAACATCGGGGAAACGGGGTTCATGCGATAGAAACGAAATGAATGGACCGATAAATGCCCCCGAAAGCCCGAAGATTGATCCGCCTGGCGAGACGTGAGAAAGCCAAAGAAGCCGTGCGATTTCCACCGACCAACACCCGAGAACGGAAGCAGCGCCGCTCCTGGGTGGTCTCGCATTGCTGGCGGGACGCCGCCGACTGAGGGAATAGGAATCCGCGACGGCTGGCCGGGTGCACCAGCCCGGGTGGCGTTTACCGCCCCGACGAAGCGCCGGGGGAAAAGATGAGCGCGTCAACAAACTCGTTCGTTTTGAAAAAGCCCGCGTCGCGAACCGGTTTTCCGCCGAGTGTGAGGTTCTCAAACGTGACGTCGCGGATGCGGGCGTTGGGAACTGATGGGGGCAGTGTGCGAAAATTGACAGAAATTATTCGACGAAGCGATGGATTCGAGAGGCTCGGCGGAAGGAAAAGAAGGTTTGCCGCCGCAGGCCGCGAGGATGAGAACAAGCGCAGAAACCGACCCATGACACCCGATGAAACTTGTCAATGTCCGCACACGGACCCCCTGTTTCCCTTCTGAGAAGGAGCTCAGTAGAAGTAGAAGGAGAGGGAGAAAGTAAAGTTGCCAAAGAGTCTGGTGAAATTCATAAAGAACGCATCTTTAAACCCATGAACGGCAATGAAAACAGTCGAAAATCGCTCCCTGACTCCGAGTTTCCCCTCGCTCCCCCAGACCCCCTCACTCCGCGACGCCGATCCCCGTTCTAACCGTTTCCTGTACGGCGGACACGAAAGCAAATTCCCTGCAAAAAGCCCGCCGACAACCAAGGCATCATTATGAAACAAGATTCTGCAAATAACGTAATCCGGTCCCTTCCGTGGCCACAGTGGCAGATGGGCATTTACCTTTTGCTCTGTGGTACCTTCGCCCACTTTTTTGTATTCAGCGCCACCATTGCAGGTGTTCTCGTCGGTGTTGGCCTGCTGGTGTTCGTTCTTTCCTCCATCCTGACCATCCACGTCGATCGTATCCGCGGGACTCTGTGTCTCACCTACCGCTCGCTCCTGACGAGTAAAGTGAAGGAGATCCAACTGGACCAGATTGCGTCGATCGACGCCCAAAAGTCCCGAAGGGGTTCAATGCGGCGTACCCGGTTGGTGATTACTGGGCGCGACGGCACTGTTACTCCATTACGTTCTGTTTCCCGGACGTGGGACAGGGAATTGCAAAAACGTCTGTGGGAATTGACGGGCGTTCACGGCGTGACTGGCGATCCGTCGAGTGTCACTGCGAGTATTGCCGCGATCACCGGGCAGGACGAATTGATCAACCGGGAAATGCGAGCCCGGCAGGAGGCCATGACCGGCTCCAATGAAGTCATTTACGAGACAGAAGGCGTAACCTGGAAGGTCCAGAGCATCGCCATGGGACGTGTGCCAGTCACACGTTGGTTTTCGCCCGACGTCAAAACCAATGGAAAGTTCGTCTATATCGCCCAGAAGTCTGCCACCGCCGGATTCATAGGCCGCCTTTTCACCCGAGGGATGCTCGGCAGACGCTTGTCTGTGATCTCAATGGCGACGTATGGCTTCACCGAGAACGACGCGCCCGGAAAGGGACGTGCCGACCTTCTTGACGTTGCCGAGTTGGAGCCGCATTTCATGGCCCTTTCCACTGACGGGTCCGTGGCCGGGCAAATCCTTAACGCGTCTGCCGTTCGGGCTTTGGCTGACTGGGGCGAACTCCACTCGTGCGGCCCTGGCCTGGTCTCGGATCGCGCCAAATTCGGGCAACTGGTCAAACTCGGGCAACTGGTGGTGCTCTACTCTCCCAACGGTGTTTACGCCGCTACCATCGGCACGCTGAACTCATCCCAAATTGACGAACTCGCCGCCACCGGCGTGCGCCTTGTCAATGCGCAGCTCCGGCCGCAACTCTCAGCGCACGACGGGACAGGACCCGGCACGCAATCCCTCAGTGCCCCCGTCCTCAAACCTCGCAAAAAAGGCTGTGGCTGCCTCTCATTATTCATCGGCGCTGTCGTGCTCCTCCTCGTCTTGATGCTGACCGCGCACCTTCTGCTCACACGCAGCACGCTACCCGTGCGTTTCGTCGCATCCGTTCTGGCCAAGTCCAAACCGGAGCCGGTCATCATGACGGGGATTTCCGGCTCCGCCACATCCGGCTTTCGAATCGCCCGTATCGCATCCGGTGAAAATTCTTTTGAAGACGTGCGACTGCACACCACAGGCGTCACCCGCATGTGGCGCGAACAGGAATTCATCATTCATGAGATTCACGTCGGCAAGGCGCGCATCACCACCGAGTTCCTCAATTCCGACTCCGGGAAGAACCCGGAAACCGGCCAGGCTGGAAAACCCAACAGCGGCGGAAACACCTTCTTTCTGCAGATGGACCGTCTGTCGTTGAATGACATGATTATCACCGACCGCCTGACCGGAACTTCGGTTTCGATTCCCAAGCTCGAATGGAAGGGCTTCAAAGTGGGCAAAGGGCAATTCGATCTCGGCGATCTGCATGTCGATTCCAATATGCTCACCGTCCGCGTGACAAATAAGGCGCCCGGTCGTTTCCGCATCGACGCCGCCTTGCTGCCGAGCATTCACAAACGCATGCGCAAACCCGTCACCATCGTCGCGGACATCCTGCGCGAGAACAACCGCACCAGCAGTGAAATCCAGGCTTTCGAAGGAGCACTGCGCATGACCGATGATGCGGATGGCAACGGCAACCTTGTCGTCAAAGGTCTCAACCTTGTGGACTTCATCGATGGCCCGATGCCGCAGGAAATCCAGATCGACATGGAAATGCCGCACAAAACCTCCGCCAACGGAGAACGAATCGATCACCTGCGCGCCGGTTCATTCCGACTGGGAAAGGTGCCGTTCATCGTGCAACCGGTTGACCTCGCACGATCATCGGGCGCGGCGGCACTAGAATCGTCAGCCCCGGAGGCAATCATCGCCATCGGCAAGGCTGGCGGTAAGGAATTGCGATACTCCCTGACCGCAACCAACAATGGGAAAGACATGAACCCGAAGCCATTGCTCACCTCCAGTCCGCCGATGACGCCGGAGGACATTCTCGCCCGCATCTTCCACGATGACGACGCCAACAACCTCGACGCCGAAACCCGCCGCAAGCTCAAGGAAACGTCGGAATGGTTCCGCTTTTCGGAAAATTGATTTCCGCCCGGGAGAAACGGGGTCATGCGATAGAAACGAAATGAAACGAGCGATAAAGGACCCCGAAAGCCCGAAGATTGACCCGCCCGACGAGAAGTGAGAGAGACAAAGAAGCCGTGCGATTTCCACCAACCAACACCCGGGAACGGAAGCAGCGCCGCTCCTGGGTGGTCTCGCATTGCTGGCGGGACGCCGCCGGCGGAGGGAATAGGAATCCGCGACGGCTGGCCGGGTGCACCAGCCCGGGTGGCGTTTACCGCCCCTGCGAAGCGCAGGGGGAAAAGATGAGCCCGTCAACAAACTCGTTCGTTTTGAAAAAGCCCGCGTCGCGCACAGGTTTCCCGCCGAGTGTGAGGTTCTCAAACGTGAGGTCGCGGATGCGGGCGTCGGGAACTGAGGGGGCAGTGTGCGAAAATTGACAGAAATTATTCGACGAAGCGATGGATTCGAGAGGCTCGGCGGAAGTAAAAGAAGGTTTGCCGCCGCAGGCCGCGAGGATGAGAAGAAGCGCAGAAACCGACCCATGACACCCGATGAAACTTGTCAATGTCCGCACACGGCCCCCTGTTCCCCCTCCGAGAAGGAGCTCAGTAGGAGTAGGGGGAGAAAGTAAAGTTGCCAAAAAGTCTGGCGAAATTCATAAAGAACGCATCTTTAAACCCATGAACGGCAATGAAAACGGTCGAGAATCGCTCCCTGACCCCGAGTTCTTCCGAGATTCGGGAAACTCGAAATCAAATGAAGGCAGGCAACGCTGCACCGGCTGTCAGCGCGCAACCCGCCATGTCGGGATCAACGCGATGAAACACATACTCACCCTCCTCACCGCCCTCTTGCTCGCACCGATTGCCGCGCTGCATGCCGAGAAACCAGCCAAGCCTTCGCCTTCACCCGACCTCGCCCTGCAACCCGCGCACATCGTCGTCGCGCCGTGGAAACAACATGTGCCGCCGACGAAGCGCCAGGGCGTGGCAGGCATCGAGCGCACGGCGAAGGGGCGACTGTGGGCGGTCTATGGCCGCGATGTCGAGAGCACGCGCAATTTCCAGGTGCTCAAGTGCAGCGATGATGACGGCAAGTCGTGGTCGGAAGTGAAGCTGATGGTCCTCCCCCGCTCCGGCACACGCGCGATGTCCGCCGCGATCTGGGTCGATCCGCAGGGCCGTCTGTGGGTGTTCTGGGGGCAGAGCGCGGACATGCAGGACGGGCGATTCGGCGTGTGGGCCATCGTGACCGATGAACCCGATGCCGCCGAACCAAAGTGGTCCGCGCCGCGCCGTATCGGCGACGGCATCATGCTCAACAAACCCACCGTGCTGGCCAATGGCGACTGGCTGCTCACTTCATCGGTGTGGAAGGCGGACAACAGCATCAAAGTGTATGCCAGCACGGACAAGGGCGTGACCTTCACGCTGCGCGGCACCGCGAACATCGAAGCCGCAGCTTCACGCGGCCCGGACGAACCGATGATCGTCGAGCGCAAAGACGGTTCACTCTGGATGATGGTGCGCTGTCACGGACTTGCGGAGACACGATCGAAGGACCAGGGCAGGACGTGGACACCAGTGCAACGTATCCCGATGCAGCATCCCACCTCGCGCTTCTTCCTGCGACGTTTGCACTCGGGTGCGCTGCTGCTCGTGAAGCACGGCGGACTGAATGAGAAAGTGAAGCGCGAAAAACTCATGGCCTTCGTTTCCGACGACGACGGCAAGACGTGGCAGGGCGGCCTCATGCTCGACGAGCGCGACGACGTGACCTACCCCGACGGCGTGCAAGCCACCGATGGCACGATCTATCTCGTCTATGACTACCACCGCACACCCGAAGGCGTCATCCACATAGCCACCTTCCGCGAGGAAGACGCCCGTGCCGGGAAACCAGTCAGTGACAAAGTGCGCCTGCGCGAATTGATCAGCCGTCTTCCGGAAACCAAACCATAAGAACGACAATGAGACAGAACGACAATGAGACAGACTCGAGACAGACTCAAAGTAGCTTTCTCCATAATAGTCGTGGCAAGCTAAAGAAAGGCAGCGCAATCGTCGTGGTTGCTGTCTTTATTGTCCTCATTGGCTGGATGCATGCTCGCTCTTTATCAAATGCTGAATCAGCGAAAATAGATTTTTCCCAATTCATGGATGCAATAAGACTGGATGATGAAATTCGCTGGCGTTCATACGTGTCCGATCAACTCGCACGGCGTTTATTGTCGACTACTTCTCCTCATCGGGCGCTGCTAAACTCGGCATTTATATTACGCACCAATTACAAACTAGATGCGTGTAGATTTACTGGGCAAATGCTTAGCGAAACCGTTACTGTAGATATGTTCGATGGAGATGCTCGTTACATCACCGCAATGAAACGTGGTTCGGATGGACGTTGGCAATTGTCCAGTTTGCCTATTCGCTATCGTGATGACAATCGCTGACAGACGAATACAATGAGACAGACTCAGAGCAGCTCCCAATCTCAAACAAACCCATGAGCGCAAAACCCGCCCGCAAAGCTCAACGTGAAGTCCCGCGTCCGCCGGGGGCGACGGTGGAGCGGCCGCATGTGAGCGCGGAGGATGCGGAGTTGGTGCGGCATCGGGGGCTTTTGGATGCGGTGTGCGGGGTGGACTTTCCGTTTCCACAAGGGCGGTTCGCGGGGCGGGGGATTGTGATTTGTGGCGGTGGGGAGAAGTATTTGCCTTCTGCGTATGTGTTGGTGCGGGTTTTGCGGCATCTCAAATGCGCGTTGCCGGTGGAGGTTTGGCATTTGGGGGAGGCGGAGATGCCGGGGGTGATGCGCGGGTTGTTTGCGGAGTTGGGGGCGCGTTGCGTAGATGGGTTGTTGGTGAGAAGGGAGCATCCGGTGAGGCGGCTGGGCGGGTGGGAGTTGAAGTGTTTTGCCCTCATGCACTCGGCTTTTGAGGAAGTGATGTTGTTGGATGCGGATAATTGTCCGGTGCGCGATCCGGCGTTTCTTTTTGACGAGCCGCGATACCAGCAGACGGGGGCGGTTTTCTGGCCGGACTATACGCGGCTGGGGCCGGAGCGGGCGGTTTGGGCGGCTTCGGGGATTGAATACAGGGATGAGCCGGAGTTTGAGAGCGGGCAGATTGTGGTGGATAAGCGACGGTGCTGGAAGGCGCTAAATGTGGCCATGCACCTCAATGAGTATAGCGATTGGTGGTATCGGCTGGTGCATGGGGATAAGGAGACGTTCCACTTAGCTTGGCGAAAAATCGGGCAGGATTATGCGATGCCGGAGCGCGGGGTGGAGCCGCTGGACGCTACGATGTTGCAATTCGACTTCGCCGGGGAGCGGTTGTTTCAGCATAGGAACTTTGCGAAGTGGAAGCTAACCGGCAACCAGCACATCGTAGGTTTCCGGCTGGAGAAGGAGTGTCTCGGGTTTATCGAGGAGTTGCGCGCACAATGGGTGCCGGTGCCGCCGCCGGGGACGCGGCGTTTTCGCCCGGAAAAGGCAGGGGCGGAGTTGCAGGCGGTGGCCGACGAGTTGTGCAAGGGAAGGTGGTGGTATGAGCGTATCGGGCTGGATGCTCGGGAGCTGGTCTTTTTGCCCGATGGGACGGTGGGCGCGGGGGCGGCGGGGTGTGAGCGATGGTGGACGGTGCGCGGGATGCGGGATGCAGGATGCGAGATACGGGATGCGCAAGCGTGGGAGTTGCAGATCTTTGGAGAGCAGGGGCTAACCTTGAAAGCTACTCTTGGTGGCGATGGGGTGTGGCGGGGGGCTTGGGTATGCTTTGGGAGGGGGAAAGTGGCGTTTTGGAGGGTGGGAAAACTGGGGGAAAATGGGGCAAATACGGGGCGCGGGATGGCGGGTCAGCGGGTTGCGGCCACGGCGATGGCTTTTCCTGCGGGAAAATGAGTAATGCGCCAGCCACGTGCGGTTTGTGACGCGGAAAATTCGGTCCGAACGATCTGACCTCCGTCTTCCGATATGCGGAGGGGTGTTCGGAGGTTCTTGAGCTGGGGGCGGGGTATCGGGGGACGCTCCGAGAGAGTTGCGGGCGCGTTCACTGGTATGAGTGGTTGGTAACGGGCTCTATGGGTGGGTTCTCTGGTATGAGGAGGGGCGGCAAAAGAAGTTTTGGAGGGGTCTCCGGTACCAGGGAACGTGCCAAAACTTCTTCGGGAGGGGTTCCAGATATGGGGAGACGGCGTGGAGATCGTCGGGGGCAAGTTTCTGATATAGTTTCCCGGAGCGCGGATGCCTCATCCGGCACCCTGCATCCTGCCTGCCGAAAAATCTGCTTTTGCTTTCCTCGTCCACGCACTATATCCAGCGCACTACTTTGCATCCGCCCGCCAGACCAAACCTGAGAACTAAACCAATAGAACACTAAAACTATGGCCCACATTGAACTCATCGAAGCAATCCTCCACGGAGGTATCATCCTCGCCGCAGACGATGCACAGGCACCGTACAGCGAATATAAATTCAACGCCGCGCTGCGTGCGGCGGTCACCCAAGCGCTCGCCGGAGCCCGCTCCGCATACAGCGCGTTTCAACTCGCCGGGGGCGACCAAGCCGGTGCCTCCGCGCGGGTCATCCAGGCACGCGCACGGCTCGCCGATTTGTGCCGCAATGCGCACAGCACCATCGAGGCAATCCCCGCAGATACGGAGGCGGAGGAGCAGGAGAAAATCGACGCGCTGGTGAGCCTCGGCTTCACCGGGGGAAAGCTGGGCAACCTCGCGGACCGTGCGCATTTGATGGATGTGGTGGACGCGATCCTCGCGAATAACGCTTCGTTGCCCGCAGCCTACCGGGTCTCCGCCGCCATCACCACGCGGCTCACGAACTGGCAGGCCGTGAACGCGGCGAATGAAGTGATCGCCCGAGGCGGCGCACGCGAACCGCTCACCGCAGCGAAGGACGCAGCCCGCACCGTGTTGGAAAAGCGCATCTCCCGAGTGCGGCTCTACATTTCCTCGTGCAACGATCTCGGGGAATACAACCCGGAGCTTGCGGTCTATGATTTCCAGCCCAAGCGCGACCCCGGCGAAGCCCAGCCGCAGCCCAAACCGGGCGCGATCAGCGGCACGCCGACTTGGAATGCGGGCGCACGCACGCTCACCGTGGTCGCGCTGCCCGAACACGCACGGCGCATCAGAGCATGGCGCAAAATCGCAGGCGGCGAGTGGGAGCCTTGCGGCGTGAGCGACACGACGACGGTGGATGCGGCGGAGACCTCGCCCTTTATCCCCGGCGGCGTGTACGAGCTGGCAGTGAGCGGCTACAACAGCGCAGGCGACGGCCCGCGCTCGGCCTCGGTAAGCTGGACGGCTCCGCTGTAAATGAAAACAGGAGCCCGCGAAACGGTGCGTGCGCGATAATGAACCACGCGATAATGAAGCGCGATAATGAAGAAGCGCGATAATGAAGCACACTCAAAGTAACTTTCACCACCACCGACCCCAACGCAGCCGGCACGGTGGGGCAATTTGCCGACACGAGCAAAAAAAGCCGCTTCGACCTCTCCGGCCTACCCACCGGCGTAAAAGTCTGGGTACAACTCCGCGCCTGCAACGCCCGAGGCAAAAGCGCATGGAGCGACCCCGCCACCAAGCGCGTGCCATAGCCCGCCCGGTTCGAAGCGCATCCAACTTGC
>JAYUSJ010000413.1:0-9467 GCA_043755735.1 Verrucomicrobiaceae bacterium
CGCTCCGAGCATCGGATGCTTTTCGACCAGTCCGTGAACGCATGGGACGCGCTGAAACAGATCCCGAGCTACCTGCAATTTCGTCTGAAACCGCAAATCAACGGCCGCCTCGTCGGGAAGCCGTTCATCAGCGGCGCCGTGTTTGTGGGGAAGGGGACCGTCGTCGAGCAAGGAGCGATGATCAAAGGGCCCGCGTGGATCGGCGAAGGATGCGAGATTCGAAACGGCGCATACATTCGTGAAAACGTGATCATCGGCAGCGGTTGTGTGATCGGGAATTCGTGCGAGCTCAAGAACTGCATCGTATTCGACGAGGCGCAGATCCCTCACTTCAACTACGTCGGCGACAGCATCCTCGGCTACAAGGCCCACCTCGGTGCCGGCGCGATTCTGAGCAACGTGAAGCTCGACCATTCGGAGATCATCATTTCGACGCCGCAGGGATTACTCCCCACCGGTCTGAAGAAATTCGGCGCGCTGCTGGGCGACCGCGTGGAAGTGGGCTGCAACTCGGTGCTGAATCCCGGCACAATCGTCGGACGCGACTCAATCATTTATCCAGGAACCGTGTGGCGCGGAGTCATTCCGGCGAACTCCGTGGTGAAGACGCAGCACACGTCGGAAGTGATCGAGCGTCGGCGGAAGTAGCAGTCAAACTTTCCGCGAGACTCTCACATCATCACATCGTCCGGAGTGTGCATGACACCGTCCGGCCCTGCGCTGCGGATTTCCATTTTCGTGCCGCTTTGCTGATGGAAAAAGTAGGGTGTTCCCCATGGGTCGCACATTTCGCCGGTGCCGTTGACGGTGGCTCCGTCGGGGAGGGGAATTTTTACTTGTTTGAGGTTGTTGCCGAGTAGCGAATTGGTGATTTCGGCGTTGGTGCCGACCGGGTTTCCGCCGAGCGCCGTGCGGTAGTCGCGCAGGGCAAACTGGATGTTGTCGAGGACACGGACGGTGTTCTCGCGGTCGGCAGGGGTGATTGGTTTTGCGGGCGGCACCGGGTCCTCGGGGTCGCGCGGCGGCTTCGGAGGGACAGAAGGGACAGAAAGGACCGGAGGGACGGAAGCGACTGTTGGCGAGGCGGCGACTGTTGGGGGAGCTGGCTGGCTGGGCGTCGTCTCGATTGCTGGCGTCGCTTTCGTCGCTTTCGTCGTTTGCGTCCCTTTTGTCTCTTCTTTCCCGGCGAGTTCCTTTTTCCCCGGCATCACCACGAGCATGACGATGACCGCAGCAAGCGCTGCGGCGCCAATCCACAATCCGGGATTTCCCTGCTTTTCCATGGGCTACGTCATAAACCCGAGGTTCGGGTTTGCGAAGCGTCCGAGATTTGGGAAGACGACGGATTGGTCGGCGGCGCTGAGGCCGAACCATTTTGCGAGCGTCGCGCTGTATTCGTCCACGCTGGTGGTCGGGATCCAGCGTCCGGTGCTGGTGTCGTTTGGTCCGTTCACTGCGAGGACGGGGAAATTGCCGTAGGTGCGCTGGCCGCGTACTGCGCCGCCGAACATGAAATGGTGCGAGCCCCAGCCGTGGTCGCTGCCTTGGCCGTTCATCGGGAAGGTGCGGCCGAAGTCGCTCGCGGTGAAGCCGGTGACTCCGTTGACGAGCGTCGGGTCGGGTCCGAGGACGGCGCTTGCGGCGATTTGCTCGATGGCGCGCTGAAAGGCGAAGACGGCTTCGCTCAGCTCGTTCATGAGGTTGGCGTGGGAGCCGAAGAGCGGGGCGTTGACGGTGCCGATTGGGTTGGCGGTGTTGCCGACCTGGTTGGTGTGCGTGTCGTAGCCGCCGACGCTGGTGAAAAAGATCTGCCGTTTCATGCCGAGTGAGTTGCGCGCGGCGATGAGGCGGGCGGCCATTTTGAGCTGGTTGCCGAGCGAGGTGCTCGGAAATGGCACCGTGAAAAAGTTCGTGGCGGCGGTGGCGGCGATTGCGGAGTTGAGCGTGTCGCCGAGGCCGATGGCGCGGTCGAGCACGTCGCCGTAGGCTCCTTCCTGGAGGTTTGCCGATGTGAGGTTGGCAATGTTCACCATTGCGGTTTTGCGGTTGCCGGTGACTCCGTTGAGCACGACGGCTCCGCTGGTGCCGACATGATATTGCTTGAGTTTGGCGATGTTTGCGGCGGGCTCGCCGATCTCGAGGTTGATGCCGAGCGTGTCGGCAATCTCGAACGTGTTTTGCCCGGCAATGCTGGTGCAGAGCGAAATCTGCGAGGCCGTGCGCTGCGAGGCCGTCATGTCGAGGAACATCTCGCGGGCGAGGCGTCCGCCCCAGCCGGTGTTTGCGGGCTGGTCGGGCAGCGAGGTCTGCCAGTGCGTGACTTGGTCACTGTGGCTGAAAAGCTGCGGCGGGCGCTTGACGAGGTTCTTTTTATACTGGTCCTGCGTCATCGGGTAAACGAGAGGGCCGGAGTTGAAAAGGACGGCGAGTTTTTGCTCGTGGAAGAGCGTGCCCAGTTCGTTGAGATTCGGGTGCAGTCCGTAGCTGTTGCCGTCGCTGTTGAGCGGGGTGAGCGGGACGAGATTGGGTTCGGGGATGGCGAGAAATTGCCGGCCTGCGGCGTAGGTGCCGTAGCCTGCGCCGGTCGGGACGACTGTGTTGTTGCAGTCGTTGCCGCCCCCGAGGAAGACGCAGACGAGCGCTTTGTAGTCCGTCAATCCGCCTGCCCCTTGCGCGAGCGCGGAGTTGATAAAGCGGAAGTCGCGGAGCTGGTTGGTGATTGCCACGCTGCCGACGGCTGCGCATGCGGCCTGCCGGATGAAGTCGCGGCGGGTGCGGAGCAGGAGTTGGCGTTCTTCTTCGAGAGTGCGTTTGGTGCTCATAAAAGTGTGTATTTTAGATGTGTGCGCAGGTTCACTTCTGGATCGTGAACTCGGGTGATGTGACGATGAGGTGGATGACGGCCCGTGCACGGTCCCGTCGATGAGTCAGCGTGGTGCCGCTGCTCGTATTTGCAAACGTAGTGGTGCTGCCGTTTGTGTAGGAGAGGTTCGTATAGGTATTTGGCGCGGTGGTCGGGTTCGCACGGAAGGTCACGAAATTGTAGATTTGGTTTTCCATCGCGGTGCTCATCTGGCCGGCCATGAGGAGCTTCGACATCTCACGGATAAAGTTGCGCAGGTTGTCTCCGCTGGTGTTCGCCGTGTCGTTGTCGGTCCAAGGGAATGCCGATGTCGGACGCAGAGTCATCCACGGCGAAATGTCCATCGGGATGTCGGCACCGCCGTTGTTGAAGCTGCTGAGCCCGGACGTGTAGTTCGGGTTAAAGATACCGTTGTAGATGAAGTTCACCTGCCCCATCGCGGTCGTGTCCGACGTGAGCTGGAACTCCGGCGTGTAGAGTCCTGCCGCTGCGAGCGTGCCGGGATACTGGTAGTCCGGGAGGTAGTAGTTGAAGACGGTGGGCGAAGCCATCGGCGTCATGCCGAGCGCGGTGTCGGTGCTGCCGACGGTGAAGTCGCCGTAGCCGCCGAGGAGTTGATAACCCGCAGTGTGTCCGCCGCGATTGAGCACGGGGGCTTCAGCAGCGGCGACCATCTGGTTGCTGAGCGTTCCGCCGTTCACGAGGACGCCATTTCCATCGACGGGATACGTGGCGACGACGGTAAATTTATATTTGTCCACGACGGTAATCGCGAACATGCCGTCGATTGGAGCGAAGTTGCTCGTGTCCACTTTGAAGTCGATGTAGATATTCGCTCCGCTCGCGAGGCCGTGCTCGGAGTTGCAAGTGATGGTGCAAGTGCCTGTCGTCGCCGGAGCCGTCGGCTTTGAAAGCGAGTAGCTGCCAGTCATGGTGGACGTGTCTGAAGTTTCCACCAGCGGCAAATTGCTCGTCGCGAGCGCTTCATTTCCGGCCGGGAGCTCAATCGTATAAACAGTGGCGCTTGTCACCGTGACGGGATAAAGCCCGCTGAGCCCCGCAAGCGGTCCGCCGCGGAACCGGACATAAGCTCGCCCGCCGGTCGCGAGTGAGTGGTTTGCTCCGGCGGTGATGGTCGTCGTGAGCGTGCCAGCCGCTTTTGAATACGTGCCGCGTGCGCAATCGCGAGCACGCACTGCGAGCGTCGTCGCGGTCTGCGTAAATGTGGCACCGAGCGAGGTGGTCGTGTACGTTCCCGAGAGCGCGAGCGGCGTGCCGGATGACGCTGCGGTGTCGCCAAACGTGAGCCGGAACGACTGGCCGCTGGTGACATTGTGCGGTGCTGTCGTCGTCAAAGTGATGCCGCCGCCGTCCTGCTCCCAAGTCCCATTGAGGCTCGATTGCGGCGGAAATGCGCGGGCGATATTCGTGATGCGCACGACGGGCTCGCGTTGTTTGCCGTAGCCGATTGCGGTGCGCGCAGTCGCGGAGCGCGCTTCGTAGTCGAGCAGGATGGCTTTCACCACCGCCTTCATGTCGCCACGAACGCCGCTGCCGTTGTCGTTAAATTTCTGCACCACGCGATAGATATAGCCGGGGCTCGGCGTGCTCGTAACCATGCGCTGGATGAGCTGGCGGCAGAGGAACGGACCGACGTTCGGATGATTGAAAATCTTGTCGTGCGTGATAAGCAATTCCTGCGACGGAAGCGCTTTGTAGGCGGGGTCCGCATACTGCGCGGCCGCATGGACCGCATACGGGTCGAGCGGCTGGCCGCCGACCGTTGCGAGGCCGGGTAAGACGACATTGTTCAAGAGGCGTTTCTGCCCGGTGAAATGGCGCACTGGCACTTCGCGCATCGGTTCCACCCAATTAGTACTGGCACCGAACGATGAGCGAAATGGCGCTCCAGAACCTGTCGAGTCGGCGTAGAAATAATCCCAGCCGGTAAATACATGCGAAAAACCGATGATCGCATCCTGGTCGTAAACCGGCACTGGCAGACCTTTCGAGTCGAGAATCAGCGAGCCGTCGGGGTGCATCCGGTTCAGCCCGAGGCTGAAGAGCTGTTTGATTTCACGAGCGTAGTTTTCGTTCGGGATACGACCGGTATTTTTGTCCGGCTTATCATTGCGCAGCATGTCGAGGTAACGGCCCATCGCAGGGTGCAAAGTCACCGTAATGAGGATGTCGCGGAAGTTTCCAAACGCGCCGGATTGCAGCACCGGAACGCCGCCGTAGCCTGTGATGCCCGGGAGCGTGCGCAGCACTGGCGAGGCGATGGGGTGAACCATGTTGTTCGGATGCGCCGGGTCGAGGAAGCCGACTGCGAGCGTGTCGTAGTAGTCGCTCACGGCCTGCGCGTTGTCATCGAGAGGGCTGCCGTCAGCAATCGACGCGACCAGAACTTGGCTGAGCGCAAACGTCATTTTCTGGCGAAGTTGATCCTGCGCGATGACCGCGTTTTTCCACCACGAATTATACATCAAGCTGCTGCCATACGTTGGCCCTTCCGTGTCCGTCCGGGCGCGATTTTCATAAACATACGGGTATGTCAGCGTGACTGGTTTTGCGAATTCCGCATCGATCCAGCCTTCGTAGCCGAGGCTCTGCACCGAAGCGATGTCCGTCGGGCTCGCACCGAAAGTTGCCTGCGTCAAAAAGCGCGAAGCCGCTGCTGCATCCGAAGAATCATCCGAGTAAGATGGCGGCGCTGGTGGTACGGTGAAAGTCTGCGAACCGGCTGCGAGGCGGAAGTAGCCTTTGATTTCGCCCGCCGGATAATTGGCGGTGTGGAGATTGATATAGCAGTCGCCGTTTTCGATCAGCTTCACGATGTCCGCGCCGTCGCTGTCGTTATCGCCGTCCTTGTCCGTGACTCCAGCTACCGGGCCGATGTTCCAAGTGTAAGCCCCATCGGGACCGGGTGAGAAATCATCGATGTCGTAGACGATCAGCCCGCCATCCGCACCGCTGTGGAGATGACGCCCGGTTAAGCCGGTCGTGAGATTCCCGTAGTCAAAGAACAGCTTTGCCTGCGTGCGGTCCGCACTCAGGATGACCGTCCCGGAGCCGTACCCGCCCGTCACCGCGCCGCCCTGCGCAGTCATCGTCGTCGTATAAAGTGTGCTCTCGCCGCTGATAGGCGCTGCCGGCGTGTATTGCGTGAGCACATAGCCGGGAACTACTTCGCTCGGTGCCGCCGTGGATTGACCGGGCTTCGCCCAGCCGACTGCCACAAAATCATCATCCGAGTCTTCTTTATGGAGGACCTCGAAATAATACTGACGCCCGGCTTCGAGATACAGCAGCTCCGATTTCGCCGCCGTGCTCCAGTCCGGCGCAGCGGTGGAAGGCACCGTCAGTTCCGCACGATTCCAAGCGTTTACCGGCTCCGTGTCGTCCGAGATAAAGAGCTGCGCCGCGTGGTCCGCCGCGAGCCAGAAAGTGTAAGTGCCCGTCGCCGGAGCCGAGATGTAGCCGCGAATGCGAGCGCCGTAAGCGTCGCCGTCGTTTGTCGGTCCTTGCAAAGAAGTCAGAGTCGTCGTGGAAACCGGGGTGGTCCCGGTCGGAATGACCGCGACCGTAGTTCCTGCGATATTCCATTTCTCACGCGAGACGCCGCCGCCTGCCTGGAGGATTTCCAGTGCCAAAACTGCCGAACCGGAGCCGTAAGCGTTGGTCGCCGTTAGAACGACCTGCCAGATTCCAGTCTGCGTCGGTGAGCCGGAAATCAACCCGGTCGCCGTGTTGATGCTCAATCCGGGAGGCAGATTCGCCGCACCGTAGCTCGTGGGCGCCGCGCTCGCCGTGATCTGATAGTTAAACGTCGGCCCGCCGATAAACGTCAGCACATCCAGCCCACTCGTGATTTGCGGCGGCATGTTTGGGAAAAGGCGGTTCTGCGGAATGACGTGCAACTCGACGAGGCTCGTCGCCGGATTCAGCTCATTCGCACTCTGCCAGCGCAGATGCGCCCGTCCCGTCCCGCCATCCTGATAATGCTCCACAACAATCGGATAGCGTCGTCCCGCTTCCAGCGAAATGACGCCCTGGCAAGTCGGGTCCGTCGAACTGTTTTTCACCACCGTCACCGGCGGCCAGTTATTGATGACGAGTTGCCCATTCACCCAGACGCGCCCCGCCATATTTGTTTCGAAACTGAACGTATAAACCTGCGAAAACGCTGGCAGAATCTCACCCGTCCAACGGCTCGACCAATAGCCATCCGTGTAGCCCGAAGTATTAGTCGTCGAAGGCGTCTCACCCCCGGCCCACGAAAAGTTTACCTGCGAATCGATCCGCGAAATCGGATTGCCGACAAAAGTCGGAGTCACGGTCTGGCTAAGCGCGACTGCATTTTCGCTCCAATACTGCGCTGCCAGCCCCGTGCCGTTAAACTGCACCTGGTCCGTGATCAATATACCCGCCGACTTCGGCTCGCCCAGCGTGTAGGACGTATGAGCATTCAAAATCACCACCACGGACTCCGGCGATTCCGCAATCGAGTCCGTCAGCGGCGTCAGCGAAATCGTCGCGCTGTTTGCCGCCATCGGGATGACAACCGAGCCGCTCAACGCTGTGTAGTCGGTGCCTGCCAGCGCCGAACCGCTCACTGTGTAATTAACAGTCAATGGCCCGAACCCACCCGTGCGCACGACCGAGAAGACGCTGGGATTCAAAGCATTCTCCGCGATCGAGTGCGACTGCGCCGAGACCGTCAGCACATTCGCTGCCGACAAACCTGCGGTGACAAATGCCAGATCGGACACACCGCTGATGCCGTTTGTGTGCGTCGATTCCGGATCGAGCCCGAGTTGAACCTCCTCCCAGTCATCCACGCCATCGCCATCCGAGTCTTTCTCATACACCGCCACCCGGTAAAAAGTCCCGCCACCACCCGCCGGAAACGACTGCGCAATCGCCGAGCCTGATCCGTCGATAAAACCCGTCGCGTCGGCCCAGCCGTTCACATTCGAAAGATCGTTGCTCGACTGCACCTTGTAACGCTTCCCGATGATAGAGGGCCAGCCCACCTCGATGTTTCCAGCACTCAGCGTCAGGTCCGTCACCTTAATAATATCTGTCGGCGAAAAAGGGTCGGTGCCCGCCTTTGCTTCGTCGGAGTTCGATTTGCCGTCACCATCTTCGTCGGTGTTTGGCAGCAGCGAAGGTGCATTAAATTTCAATCGCCAGATGTCGCCGACGCCGTCGGCGTCCAGATCCACCACTGCCCGGAGCGGCGTGAATGCGGCGAAAAGCGCCAGAGTCGCAAGTAAACGGAATGCGCGTGAAGTCTTCATGGGTATCATTGGAAAAATGTTTTGGGTGATGCGGCGAGCGGAGAATTGAAATGAAGAACCGAATACCGCCGAATTGCAACTCTTAATGAGTACTCAATTGTTGCAGTTCGGTAGTGAGGGGTTCTCGATTGGCTTTTCGGCCATCGCGTCGTTCGGCTGGATTTGACGTAGTAGTGGCAGGCCGAAATGGTTGTGGCGGAATTGCGCGTTGGCGATTACCTTCTACCCCGCAATGAAACCGATACCCAAACAGCCGAGTCTTGTGATTTTGCTTGGAGTGTCGTTCTGGTTGTTCGTCGGGAGTTTCATTCTCAACGATATGATCCGCTGGACGAATCCGTGGGCTGGATTTCTCAGCGCTTTGGCGCAGAGCGGGCTTTACGGCATCTTCTGGCTGGTTGTCGGTTTGATACCCGGCTTGCTGATTGCCGAGCTCTACCGATGGCGCGGGTGGAGACGGTTTCGGACAATCGCGGTTCTTTTGCCGGGCATCGGTATGTTTTGCTACATGTTGTCCTGGCTGATCACGAATCCGCCAACTGCGTCACACCGATTTAAACGGTTTACCGGTGTCGATTTCCCGAGCTCGGCGCGCGAGGTTCGCACGAACTTCACAGGTGGCGGAGTCGCTGACTACAGCGACGCCTATCTCTTTCATTGCGCTCCAGCGGACACGGAGAAGCTCATCGCCGACCTCAAGATGGAGCCTTCTCCTTCTAATCCCTGGACAAGGTATCCGCCATCACCGGCTCCGGGGTGGCCGAAACCTTCGGCGTGGACGGAGAGTCCCTTTTACTATGGAGAGCAGGACGGTCTTGGCGCGTTTCGTTATATTCTCCTCACGAACGCGTCCCGTGACGAGGTTTACCTATTCGTCTGGTGTATCTGAGCATCGGGCCTCGGCCATTGCGTGATGCGGCTGGATTTGACGAAGTGACGCGAAGGGTGAGCGGCGGTCTGGACATTTCGGATGGTTTTGTGGTTCGTCTGCGGGGTGATGACTCCTGCTGCTGATTACCTCGCCAAATCCCGTGAACTCCTCGATGCCGTCGCGCGGCAGACTGCGCTGATCGAGCAGACGGCGGCGCTTTTTGCAGAGACGATTCTTGCGGGTCGGATGGTGCATGTGTTTGGGAGCGGGCATTCGCGCATTTTGGTGGAGGAGATGTGGCCGCGGTATGGGTCGTTTCCGGGGTTTAATCCGATCGTGGAGCTGTCGCTGACGTTTCACAATCTGGTGGTGGGGGCGAACGGGCAGCGGCAGGCGATGTTTCTGGAAAATGTGAGCGGGCTGGCGGAGC
>JAYUSJ010000414.1:0-9405 GCA_043755735.1 Verrucomicrobiaceae bacterium
GTCACAGCAGCGTTCACATTAACCGCCCCTACGCTGGCCAGCGATACGGCCCCGCCCGACGAACTGAGCGCACCGCCGACGGTCAATCCCCCCAATGATTCCGTCACCGCCACACCGCCGGCGGCCGCACTGTTCGTGCCGCTTACGGTCACGCCGCCCGCCCGACTGCTGGCAATCGTGACATTTCCCGCCGCCGAGTTTGCGAAAGAAACCACGGCACCTTGAGTGGCAACATCGATTCCGCCTGCGGCCAACAATGTCGTCGCAGCGGTTCCCGAATTGAGCGCGCCACCGCCGATGATGCTCCCGGTTCCCGTCGGCACGCTGCCCGGGCTTGAGTCGTTCGCGGTCAGCGTGATCACACCGTTATTAGTGCTCACGCCACTTCCCAATCCGAAAGAAATATTACCGCCCGCCTGCGCAATGAATCCGGCGTTCAATTGGGTCAGCGCTACCGTCCCGTTTGCGCCAGCGGCAAACGTGATGTTGTTCTTCGCCTGCAATGTCACTGTCGCATTCAAACTCGTCAGGAACGAAGGCCGAATGTTACTCGTAGCCGCAGGGTCCTCATTGAATGAATACGTGTTCGCATTTCCGTCCGTAGGAACGCCCACCAAAGTTCCGTTCACCCCAGACTCATCGATCGTGATGTTCAGCGGGTCGAGAAGCAAACTCCCCGACGCACCATTGGCCGCCGAAGCATCCACGGAACCAGTGAAACTCAGAACGCTCTTCCCGGATACTTCCATGAGCCCGCCATTGCCTCCCACCGAGCCGCCCCGAGCGTTGATGTGGCCCTCGAAGTTGGTGAACCCGTCCGCCCAAACAATGACTTTACCGCCGTTTCCATTCGTAACGGCATCGGCGGACAAAACACTTTGTTTGTCCACGAGCGTGACCTTCGCGGTTTGCACGCCATTGCCCCCCTGAAAATCACCACCTACCAAAATCTCTCCCCCGCCGACATCACCGCTCGCGTCGATTGTGGCATTTTTCAAAGCCACTTTCTCGCCCAGAATCTTCACTTTTCCGCCAGTCTTCCCCGCGCCGCGATTGGATGCATCGATCTTCCCCGAGACCAGGACGTTTCCGTGCGAGGATTGCAGCGTCACATCCTCGCCCCGGATGTTCCCGCTCTGCGCAATCGCAAGACCATAAACGTCTCCAGCCACAAGCTTCACTTTCGGCGCAGACACACTTCCAGAGTTACTCACGGCCGCACGGCCTTTGCCCAAAACGCGAGGCTTCGGGATGGACGGATCTGCCGTTCCGGCAAAAATATTCCCGCCCTGCTCGCCCACGTAAACCTGAGAACCGGCCATCATTTCGATCGCACCCGCTTGCGACGTGATCGTTCCCGAATTCGTCACACTCGTTCCGTAGAGTCCCACTCCATCAATTGCCGTGATCGAGCCGCGATTAACGACATTTCCGCCGAGGCTGATCGTCGCGTTTCCGGAAAGAAAATCAGCGTCCGACATACTGCCGGCCGCCGCAACAAGACCACCAATATTGATCACCGAACCATTCTGGAAAAAGATGCCGTATGGGTTCAGCAAAACGATCCTGCCGTTCGATTCCAATGTGCCGAAAATGCGGGTCGGATTCGTGTCATTGACACGATTCAGTACCGTCGAATTCCGTCCGGGTTGGAGAAACTGAACCCGCTCGGATTTCGAAATGTTAAAACTCCGGTAGTCGATGATCGCGCGGTCCGAGGCCCGGATATTGAGCCGCCCTCCTGAGCGCTCGAACGATGCGCTTCCGCTGCGAACAGTTTCCCCCTTGGGGAGTGCGTGCAGGTTTTCGGCAAATACGAGCGTGCCAACGATGAGCGTCGCGATTGAATGAGTAAGGCAAAATTTGGGCTTCATGTGCTGCAATGAATTAAGGGTTTACCAAGCTATTGTTCCTGAAATATGGATTCTAGAATCACCCGCATTAACGGGCTCGATAAGCAACTCGGTTTCATCGGACAGAACATAGCCGAAATCAACACGGATTGCAGTGTATGCGGGTAAAATTTGTGACACGATTGGCCGCGTTGTGGCAAATATCGGCTTGAACAACTGCAATTCGATGCCCGCGCCAACGCTCAACAGCGTGCGGTCAACCTCAGTGGCGACCTGAATCTCATTATTAAAGGTCTGACCTCCGTCCGAGAACACCCGGAAAATCAAATCCCAATCGGGTTCCGCGCCCGCCTGAGGTGCACGGAAATTGAAGTTTCTCTTTTTGTCCTCGGCGCTCGCCAACTTGACGGGGCTTGCCGCAGGAGTCGAGGCCGCTGCAGGCGCCGGTGCAGATTTCCCTCTCTTTCCTTTGGCCGGCGGGACTGGTTCCGGGGCCTTCCGCGCCATGAGCATCGCCATGTCTTGCTTTGCTTCGACGACTTCATACGGCGCAAACAGACGCGCAATGTGCAATCGGTACTCCAGACTCGCAGTCCAGGAATTGTCGCCGGAACTGAATGACTCCGGGTAACCGCGGACGGTATTGAATCCACCCGCGATCGACGTCAATTGAGGCGCTAGACGATTGTCCCCAACGACATATTGGCCGCGCGAGCTAAATGCTACTTCGTGCACGCGGATTCCACGTTTCCAGTCCAACTCGGCCTTCTGTTTCGTATTGAAGTAATCCGCTGCTTTTACGCCAAATCGCTTCTCCCCGCCCAACTCATTAAACTCAGCCTCCTCTTTCGCATTTGGCAGATCGCGTCTGGAAAAATCCCTCCATTTTTTGCCGTAGAGCAGTGGTTCTATATAAAACGAAGCGGCGATATCCCACTTCCCAAGAATGAACTCCCCGTCCGATTCAATGCGTCCGAGTCCGTCGAGATCCTCTTGTGCCGGCCCCCCGAAGCTCGCCTGGACGCTTAGATCGATCGACAGAGAGAATTGCTCCGTCTTGCGCTCCGTTCCGATTCCGATTGTCGGGAGAATAAACGCACCCTCGGATTGCCCGAGGCTCAGGTTGTCGGTTTTTACGACGAACCACTCCACCCCCACCGAGATATCGAGTGGGAACTCGTGCCAATAAAGCGGCGTCCACGTCAACGCAGTTCCGACCGTGAGATTCTCTCCCTCGAAAGTCTGCAACCCGAACCCGATATCCTGCGCTGAATACTGCCCGTAGCTCGCATACAATTTCGCCTTCAAACGATCCGGCTTAATCAATGCCATTTCATAGGACCCGTAAGCAGACTGGAAGCGCGTCGGTTCGCTCGTCACATATTCGAAGCGAAGAATGTCATCGGCATTCCGGAGCTGTTTGTATTCCGCGCCAAGGCGGTGCCGCCACAGACCAGTTGCCTCGGTGCCCGTGTTGGAGGTCTGCCCGTAAATCGACCACGGTTTCTGCTCCTTGATGAGGTAATCTAGAATGACCTTACCCGCCTCGCCCGAAGCGTTAATCGCCGAATCGACCCGGCGACCTTCGAAACGATTGAGCCGGGTCAAGTAGTCTTGCAGCGGGCCTTTCTCGATGAGAGCACCAACTTTAATCGGTGATTTATCCTTGATCCAAAGATGCTTCGGGTCTTTCACCGTCTGTCCGTCGGGTGCCTGGTCATCGTTAATCAACGAGACACTGCCCGGCTTGAACGGAACACGCCGGGCAATCGTTCGGATGTGCTGGACCTCGCTGACCGAGACCGTGATCTCGACATCCGCGCCACTCTTCCATGGAACCGCTCCATCGCGCGGGTCGAGCGGCCACTCAATATATACGCCGATCACGCCCTTGGCGTTGATCTCCTGAACAATCGCGTTGAAAATGTCTGTGAGCGCCTCCGCAGAAACCGTCCTCGGCTTCGCTGCGTCCGCGAGCGAGAAATCGACCACCTGTACTTTTGATACAAGTTTCGCGTCTTTCTGGGCCGCCTTCTTGCCCGATTTTACAGTAACCTTGCCAGCCTCCGGAATTGGAGTCGCAGTTGGAGGAGGCGGGGCCGGACTTGAAGGCTTCCCCGGCTCAGGCTCCACAATCCGCGATACCGGCAAAGCTGGATCCGGCGTTGCCAGACGTTTGTCCTGACTGGCTGGCTCCTGATTATGATAGTATGCACCACCGAACTCAGCGAGCTTGACGGTCTTGGCAAGCAGCTTTTCCGGGGTCGGCAATTTCGGGAATTGCTTGCTCGCGTTGCCGGCGTATTTCACGACTATCTTTCCAATCGAGTACACAGGCTGCGGCGGCGGCTTTATGGCTGGCGATGGGCGAGGCTGCACGCCAACGCCCGGAACGGGCTCGTCCAATTGATTGTTCGGACTACCGGGGATCAAGCTCGGGTCGCCGCGCTCCGGGAGCGGCGGCTGCAGCGCATCCATTGGCTTTGTCGCCCCGGATTCTACTGCGGGCTTTTCGGGAGCGGAACCGGCATCGCTGGCTCCGGGAGGCTTGGGAGGCTCGCCTTTGGGATCCAGCGTCGGAGGGGTCTCGAGGAACTTCACCGCCGGCTCCTTTTTGCCTTTGGCCTTTGCCTGCTGACTCTTTGTCTTCGAAGTGCGCGCGTTTGCGGCACCACTTTCAGCAGCCGACTTGGGAGTCGCTTGAGCCTTAACAGCCTCCACTTTCGGGGCCTCACCCACCGGATTCGCAGGTGCTTGACCGTGAACTAACGCAGCGGCACCTGTCGCGAAATAAGAGACACAGCAAATGGTCCATCGGATTTTCGGCATAACCATCATAAGGGAATATTCGTTAAAATTGAGCTTCCTAAGAAAAGGAACATCTCCTTCGCGAAAGCCGCTCGGAAATGACGAACGTGTGTTTGATCACGATTCCGTCAGAAAGCAACGTATTTTTCGCCCTTTTTTTCCACTCGCTCCCTCATTCGTGTTTTTTGCTTGAGACGTGGCCGGATATCAGCCACAAAGCATCCCGTCGAATAACAAAACCCAAGTTCATCATGAAAACACACACACTCCTATTTGTTTCGGTCGCAACTTTATTAACCGGCTGCGCCTCGGTAAAAACAATCGAAATCGCGGCGGATGGCCAAATGGCCTCGGCTTCTGTGAGAGTCGATGTCGTTCAAGACAGCCCCGCAGTTCAGACAGTGCCCGTGAGCCAGTATTTCCTGCCGGGCAACCAGGTCCGCGTTGGTGCAAGTCCAAGAACTGTCCAGTTCGGCTCGACACCTCCGACCCAATCGGTTTCCGTGAGCGGAATGTCCGGGAAGGTCGTCGTTCTGGCCCACCTCCCTGGCGGGCACAACGACGCCGCCGGTGATGCCGATGCCCGCCGCAAGACAATCCCGCTCTCTGGAAAATACAATGGTCAAAAAGTGACCTCCACGATGCGCGTGAATGTGTCCCAGGGCGGCATTTCCGTTACGCCGGTTTCGAAGTAGTCTGAGTCTTCCCACCACCGATTCCTGTCGGCCTCGTTGAAGGGTTCCGCCAACTATGGAAAAATGTGGTGATTACACACTCAGGGCTACAATCGGGTGGAGCGACAAGGCCACTTTCTACAGCGGCTCGGCAGACGGGACGACGGACAGTCCCAGCCTGCTAATCCGTTGCTCCCGCTCGACGGATCGGCGTCATGTTCAGGATTGCCTCCGAGGCGCGGCTGAGCAACAGAATGCGGTCGCGAGCGGCTGCCGTCGCCTCGCGCCGATCTTGGATTTCGGCGTAGGAGACAGCGGACAAGCTTACAGAATCACGCTCAGTTACGAGGCATCTCTCGCGGACTGCATCCGGGCCGGAAACGCAATCGACAACGAGTCTCTCAAGGTCATCGTCAGCGGAACCCTCCGGGCCCTCGCTGAGCTTCACGACAAATGCCGCCGAGCCCACGGAAATCTCACGGCTGGGAATATCCTTTTGGACCAGTCGGGTGAAGTCGTGCTAACCGATATCGCGCCCCGGGCAAGCGAGGTTTCCTATTCAGACGACTTACGAGCACTCGGCGTCATCATCTACCAACTCGTCCGTCGTTCTTTGATCGTCGGATTTCTTGCACCACCGCTTGAACGTTCTGCCGAGTGGGAGGATGCCCTCCATGATTCCGCCGACGGCTGGCGCGAGCTGACAAATCGGTTGCTCTCGACAAAAAAGCAGGACGGGAGCAATGCCATCCAAAAAGCGCTTAAGGACTTGAAGTCGCTGGATGCACTCGGTGCCGCCGTAGCTCCTGATGTTCCTTCACCGGGAGGAGGCGGCATGTCCACGTCGGGCACAGTGCTTCAAGGGCGCCCCAGTAAATCCCGCCGAAGGAAGGCTCCAAAAGTCATCGCAGCCGTGTGTCTTTTTGCAATTCTTGGGGGCGTTGCGTGGAAATTCGCCAACCCTCCTCCTCCGCCTCCTCCTCCGCCAATTGATGACGGGAATTTGATTGGCATGGATGATCTCAAGGCTTTGCTCCCAAAGGCCAACGTTTCCGGCGGAGAAGCGCCAATCCTGACCAGACTCAGAAATGCGAGCAGCCCGTCGGAAATGAAGGGACTACTCGTGAATGAGTGGGATACACCGCAGGCTCTGAAACAGATCTCGGAAGAGTGGCGCACTCCGCCACGAAACTGGACCGCGTTGGCGAACGAACTGAAGACGAAAGCAGACCTCGATCCGAATGAAACCACGACTCCCGAACAGCTTGCCGAAGCCCTCAAAGACATTGAGCGAGCGGGCACCGTGCTTTCGAGCGCAAAGGGCGTGGAACAGCAATGGAGGGGTGCGACAAAGGCGTGTGAGCAAATCAAAAAACTCAACATTCCCGGACTCCCCGACTTCACCGATTGGGCCGCCTTCCAAGTAGGAGCCGCATCAGATCTGTCAACAGCCGGTAAAACAGCGGCGGCGTCTGCGGTAACGCTCAATAAGTTCGCAGCAACGGTGAGCGAGATCCAGAGTCGCATCGTGCCAAAGACTTTTGCGGATTTCTCAAAATCCATCAATAGTTTCCAGAACACTCCGTCGCCGGAAACGTGGCCCGAATCATGGCAAACCGCGATTGGGAAATCGCTTCGGCCTGCAAAAGAAACTTTCGACGTCTGGAGTGCCGATTTTAAGAAGATCGAGATCCGCATCGGGAATCGCAAGCTCGCCGAGAGAAAGTCCTGGCAGGATAAACTGGAGGAAGTGCGGCTTGCATCCACCAACGCGCTGGAGAGCGATAAGGACGACATCACTTCGCGAATCAGTGCGCTCCGGCGTGCAATCCCCGATCCGCTGGAAGACCTCGAACGCGAGTTCCGGAAAGTGATCGAGAATTTCAGCGTAAGTTTTGAGCAAGCGCGTGAATCGGCGCCCGCCGTTGGACTCGTCCCTGAATTCAAAGCTGCAATCAAGAAAGCCCTCGATAAACCCGAATACGCGAACTCCAAGGACGCCCTCCTTAGCCACTACCTCGGCAATGATTTGAATGGGCTCTACAAAGACTTTGATGAAGCCGCGAAGACTCCCAACGAACTCACTTTGAAATTTGACCCCTCCCCTGCGGGAGAATGGAAGAAAATCACCGCGACCGCCACGAGTGCCAAATGGAGCTTCAAGGGCGTGGAGGTCAATTTTTATCAATTAAAAGGACTTGGCGCGGCGATGGCGGAAATCGAGACGCCGCTCAGTCTGGCGAGGCTGTCTGGAGCATTTCCCGCCCCCGGCTTCCCGCCTGGAAACGGCCCTCTCGGCTTCCGCGATTCCAAGCCTCGAATACAGGACAAATGGCTATGGTCCGCAGCAGATACTTGGTACAAAGAAGTCAAATCAAAGACCACAGAAAATCCCGACCTTATTCTTCCTCTTAACATGGACCCGGAAGTCTGCCCTGTCACTTGGATCACCGCTCCAGTCGCGTGGAAGACCGCGAAAGCACTCGGCGGGCGCTTGCCCTCCCCGTCCGAATGGGAGGCCGCCCAAAAAGAATCAGGGCAGAGGTCCGCAAGATTGCGCTCGAAAACCATCATCGCGGCCGAAGCCAAGATTGATGGATTGGAGCAGTCTTCCTCGGTCACAGGCATCGGGCTCGGGACGAATGCTTTTGAAGGCTATCAAAATGGAAAAGATTTTCTTGGAACCGCAGACGACAACCAGCTCATCTGGTTCGATAACGTCAAAAACATCAAGTATTCGGATGGGAAGTTTTTTCACCTGGTCGGGAATGCGTCCGAATGGGTATCCGAGAGCGAGGGAGGCCCTCACTTTGTGCTGGGAGGATCTTGCCTCACTCCCGAAAGCAAAACGATCACACGGTTGCCGCAACGCCGGGCACCCGTTGAGCCGTCAAAGTCCTATTGCGATGTGACATTCCGCCTCGTCGTGACGGCCACCGAGGGAAGCGGAAACGCAGCTCTTGAGGCTCTTCAGAAACTGGCAACTAAAAGGTTCTCCGAAATAATGAATATAAAGCCTCTAAATCCGTAGATCTTTTCAATTCCCCGTGAAAGCTCGCTCGCCAAAACGGAACTGTATCGTGTAATCAATCACTCGACTCCAAAACGGCCATTCAATGACTGTCACAAACTACACACCTGAAGAGCACTTGTGGGCCTCGAAGACCGCAATGACCCTGCGAATCCGACAAGCAGATTTTGCGGACCAACCCGAGGAGGAACGGCGCGCACTGCTGGACGATGCCGTCAAACAGGCGCTACAGCCGATCGTCCCGGACAAAAGGCCTCGCTACATTCGCGCGCTCGCCGAACATTTCCCAACTGGAACCATCACCGTCGCAAAACCCGTGGAAGCTGAACCTACTGATAATTCGCCCGAGGCCCTCGTCGATGCACTCGTTCTGATCGCACCGAAGCTACCCAAAAGTCTCCTCGCCGAATTTGGCATCCGGCTTCAGGAAGCGGGATACATGGAGATTAAATCCACGACCCTGATGGATGCTCCGCCGGACGAATTGGCGCAGTCCCTGCCAATCGATCCGCTTCTCCCCATCGACCTCCAGCGCCTTTACCGGATGTTCATTATTTTCGCGGATTACTATCTGGGACTCGAAACGATCATCTGGCGGACGTGGCAGGAATTGACCACCGGATCGCCGATTCGCCGCGAAACCGGAAGCCACGCGGATGTGAAAAAACTCGCCGCCCGTTACATTCAGGGCGACCGCGAAGTCGCTGCGGATCAGCTTCGCAAACTCGTCGATAACACGCGCAAGGTCATGGGCGGTCTGCTTGGTGCAATCCCGGCGGGATCGGCTGCATTTTTCGAGCGCTTTCACGCGGAGTTTTCGCCTGACAAAATCGCCGCTCTCGCGAAGAATGACAAGAGCCTCGGAGGCTGGACGGATGACGCGAAGAACTGGAACAAGTTCAAAAAGATGATGGCGGATCAAGAAGGCCAGATATTCGAGGAAAAAATGTATGAGGCCATTGCGCGGAAAGCAGAGGCCCTCATGCTCGGCACCAATCGGAAAGAGATTCCAAATCAATGAGTATTCAAATCCACTGGC
>JAYUSJ010000415.1:0-9405 GCA_043755735.1 Verrucomicrobiaceae bacterium
CAGCATCCTGCAAGACCTCGAAGCAAAAATCTCCGGCCTCAAAACCGGCACCACGAAATCCAATGTCGGCATCGTCCGCGAAGTTGGCGACGGCGTCGCCAAAATCGAAGGCCTGAGCGACGTCATGCTCAACGAAATGCTTGAGTTCCCGGGCGGAGTTTACGGCCTGGCGCTCAACCTCGAAGAGAACGAAGTCGGCGCAGTGTTGCTTGGCGACGACAAGCTCGTCACGGAAGGCAGCGAGGTCAAAACGACCGGACGCCTTCTCTCCGTACCAGTCGGCAAGGGTTTGCTCGGACGCGTTGTGAATACGCTCGGCGCGCCAATCGACGGCAAGGGACCAATCGAAGCGACGGCACAATATCCGGTCGAGAAAATCGCACCCGGCATCATCAAGCGCCAATCGGTCAATCAGCCGGTGCAAACGGGCATCATGGCCATCGACGCGATGATTCCAATCGGCCGTGGTCAGCGCGAGCTGATCATCGGTGACCGTGCGACGGGCAAGACCACCATCGCAATCGACGCCATCATTAACCAGGGCCGCATCAACAAGGCCAATGAAGGCAAGGCGGGCTTCCGTCCTCTTTACAGCATCTACGTCGCCATCGGCCAGAAGCAGTCGAACGTAGCGCGCAACATCGCAGTACTCGAAGAGACCGGCGCGATGCAATACACGATTGTCGTCATGGCTGGTGCGTCGGACAAAGCTTCGATGCAGTACCTCGCGCCATTCGCCGGTGCGGCGATGGGTGAGTGGTTCATGGACAACGGAATGGATGCGCTCATCGTGTTTGATGACCTTTCCAAGCAAGCCGTCGCCTACCGCGAAGTTTCGCTCCTCCTCAAGCGCCCATCGGGCCGTGAGGCGTATCCGGGCGACGTGTTCTATCTCCACAGCCGTTTGCTTGAGCGTTCGGCTCGTGTGAATGAGCAGAGCGGCGGCGGATCGCTGACAGCGCTCCCAATCATCGAGACGCAGGCCGGCGACGTTTCGGCCTACATTCCGACGAACGTGATTTCGATTACGGACGGCCAGATTTATCTCGAAACCGACCTCTTCTACCAAGGCATCCGTCCGGCGGTTTCCGTCGGTCTTTCCGTCAGCCGCGTAGGTTCATCCGCGCAGGTGAAGGCGATGAAGCAGGTCGCCGGTAAAATCAAAGGCATGTTGGCCCAGTATCGTGAACTCGCGGCATTCGCCCAGTTCGGATCGGACCTCGATGCAGCGACGAAAGCGCTCCTCGACCGCGGTCAACGCATCGTCGAGCTCTTCAAGCAGCAGCAATACAACCCGCAGTCCGTCGAGATTCAGGTCTCCACACTGTGGGCGGTCATGAACAACCACTACGACGATGTCGCGGTGGACAAAGTGAAAGATTTCCAAGCGAAGTTCAGCGAGTTCCTCTCGACCCGCAAAGAGAGCGTGCTCCAGGGACTGCGCGACAAGACGGAAATCAACGACGCAAACGCCGCAGCGCTCAAGGAAGCGATCACGGAATTCAAGCAGAGCTACCGCTAAACTGTGATTTCACTCGAGTCGTTCATATCGGTGCCGAAAAGCCTGCCAGTCGAGAATGCGGAAAGCATGGTTCGCGTGATTCGCGGCCAGCGCGTGATGCTGGACTCGGACCTCGCGGGCTTCTACGGCGTTGAGACGAAACGGCTGCTCGAACAAGTCCGCCGGAACAAGCACCGCTTCCCTGAAGACTTCGCATTTCTACTTAATAATGAGGAGTTTGCAACTTTGAGGTCGCAAATTGCGACCTCAAAAACAGCCTCTGAAGCACGCGGCGGACGGAGGACAAATCCGTGGGTTTTTACCGAGCACGGCGCAGTCATGCTGGCGAGCGTGCTCAATAGCGCAGTCGCAATTGCCGCGAGCGTCCAGATTGTTCGGGCGTTTGTGAATATGAACAACGTTCTATCCGCCAACGATTTGGTCGGAAAGCTGTTGGACATTGAAAAACGGCTATCCGGTCACGACGACGACATCGCGATGATTCTGAATGTCATTCGTCAACTCGCTGCGCCGTCGCAGCCTGCACGACAACCCAAAGAAATCGGATTTCACACCCTTCGCGAAGACGCCAAGTCCCTCGCGGACCTCGCGAAACTTCCAAAGAAGCAGGTCCGATACACTGCGCCAAAGCGCACTCGAAAGGAGAAAAAGTAATTTTATGGGAGCAAATACCCGCGATATCCGCCGACGCATCAAGTCGGTCAAAAATACCTCGCAAATCACGAAGGCGATGCAAATGGTCGCTGCCGCGAAAATGCGCAAGGCGCAGATGCGTGCGCTCAGTGGCCGCCCTTACGCTGAAGAGCTCTCCAAGATGCTCGCAGCGCTGGCGCTTGCTGGCGGCAGCGCAGAGCTCCATCCGCTGCTTCAGGAGCGTCCCGAAGTGAAACGGGAACTCGTTCTCGTGATCGCGACCGACAAGGGACTTTGCGGTGCGTTGAACACCAACCTCTTCCGCGAAGTCGGCAGGTTTGACCCTGCGAAGACGACGTTCGTTTCCATCGGTCGCAAGGCGGCACAATTTCTTGGACGCATGAAGCGCGACCTCGGTGCTGAGTTCGAGTTGAAGGAGGCTTTCACCTTCCTCGAAAGCAAGCAGGCATCGAAGTTCGTGATGGAGAAATTCCTCGCGGGCGAAGTCGATAAAGTGAGCGTCGCGTTCACAGATTACATCAGCACCATCAATCAGAAGCCGACGATCACGACGATTCTGCCAGTCACGAATTTTGAGCTTTCGGACCTCGAAGGCGAGCAGGGCTCGAAGAAGGTTGAAGCCGCTGCAAACACGACGGACTACGTTTTCGAACCAAGCGCCAGCGCCGTTCTTGAAGGCCTCGTTCCGCATTACGTTCACTTCGCGGTTTACCAAATGGTGCTCGAAAGCCGCGCTTCTGAACACAGCGCGCGCATGGTCGCCATGAAAAACGCGACCGACAACGCCAAGCAACTCATCAAGGACCTCACGCTCCAATACAACAAAGTGCGTCAGGCAGCCATCACCACCGAACTTCTCGAAATCACCACGGCGCAAATGGCGCTCGGCTAAACTTTACACTCAACAATCACTCACATGAACCAAGGTACAATCGTTCAAATCATCGGTCCCGTTGTGGACGTGGATTTTTCCGCTACAGGAAATCTCCCTAAAATCTACGAGGCGCTCGAAATCACATTCGCCGTCAACGGAGTTGACTCCAAGCTCGTCCTCGAGACGCAGCAGCATCTCGGCGACGGATGGGTTCGCGCCATCGCGATGAGCACCACCGAAGGCCTCAAGCGCGGCATGAAGATCAACGCCACCGGCGACTCGATCACTGTGCCAGTCGGCGAAGCCACACTCGGACGCATCTTCAACGTCACCGGCGACGCCGTGGACGAACGCGGACCTGTGAACGCCGAGAAGCGTTATTCCATTCACCGCCCGGC
This sequence comes from Verrucomicrobiaceae bacterium, assembly GCA_043755735.1. Lineage (GTDB taxonomy): Bacteria > Verrucomicrobiota > Verrucomicrobiia > Chthoniobacterales > Chthoniobacteraceae > SXWH01. Next base: position 3,449 of record JAYUSJ010000415.1, read on the forward strand.
TCCAAAGCTCGTCGATCAAGACACCAAGGCAAGCATCCTCGAAACCGGCATCAAGGTCATCGACCTCATTTGCCCCTTCACCAAGGGAGGCAAGGCCGGCGCGTTCGGTGGTGCGGGCGTCGGCAAGACGGTCGTCATTCTCGAGCTCATCAACAACATCGCCAAGAACCACGGTGGTTTCTCCGTATTCGCCGGTGTCGGTGAGCGCAGCCGCGAAGGTAACGATCTTTACCACGAAATGAGCGACGCTGGTGTCATCAACCAGAAAGACCTCAGCAAATCGAAAGTCGCGCTTGTTTATGGCCAGATGAACGAGCCTCCGGGCGCCCGTCTCCGCGTCGCTCTCTCGGCTCTCTCGATGGCGGAATACTTCCGTGACGAGAAGAACCAGGACGTGCTTCTGTTCGTCGATAACGTGTTCCGCTTCTCGCAAGCGGGCTCGGAAGTGTCGGCGCTTCTCGGACGCACTCCTTCGGCGGTAGGCTATCAGCCAACACTCTCCGCTGAAATGGGCCAGCTTCAGGAACGTATCACCACGACCAAGTCGGGCTCCGTTACATCGGTGCAAGCGGTTTACGTCCCTGCGGACGACCTTACCGACCCGGCACCAGCGAACACGTTCGCTCACTTGGACTCGACCATGGTTCTCGAGCGTTCCATCGCCGAGTTGGGCATCTACCCAGCCGTCGATCCGCTCGCTTCGACATCGAAGGCGCTCGCGCCGGAAATCGTCGGCGAAGAACACTACGCAGTCGCCCGCGGCGTGCAGAAGGTTCTCCAGCGCTACAAAGATTTGCAGGACATCATCGCGATTCTCGGCATGGACGAGCTGTCGCCCGAAGACAAGCTCCTGGTATTCCGCGCCCGTAAAATCCAGCGTTTCCTCTCGCAGCCGTTCGCGGTCGCCGAAGTATTCACCGGAACCAAGGGCGAATACGTGCCAATTAAAGACACCGTCCGCGGCTTCAAAGAAATCCTCGAAGGCAAACACGACAGCGTGGCCGAGGGTAACTTCTACATGAAGGGCGGAATCGACATGGTCACTGCGTAGTCATTTATGATTTATGATTTCCGATTCATGATTTCCGGCAACGGGAGTCGAATCGCAGGTCGCACAAATCATAAATCATGAATCTGAAATCATAAATATGGCCGCCACACTTCGACTCGAAATCGTCACTCCCGAATCACGCGTTTACAGCGATGACGTGGAACTCGTCCTCCTGCCCGCGATCGAGGGTGAGATGGGCATTTACCCACAGCACATCCCGCTCATCACGCAGCTCAAGCCCGGCGAACTCGTCGTCACCAAAGGTGGCAAGCAAACCGCTCTCGCAGTCGGCGAAGGCTTCGTGGAAGTCACGGGAACCAAAGTGAGTGTGCTCGTGGACATGGCGATGTCCGAGGAAGAAATCGACGAAACCGCCGCGGAACAAGCCATCAAGCGCGCCGAAGCCCGCTTGAAAGAGCAGAACGTCGGCGACGAGGAAGCCGCGCTGGTGCAAGCCGCGATCGCAAGGTCGATGGCCCAACTCCACGTCAAGCGCCGCCGTCGCGGAATCTAGAAGCGAACCACTCCAAACCAATTCACAACGCCCGCCGCGCAGCTATGCCCGGCGGGCGTTTTCTTTTTATGGAATGAGAGACGCCCACAACGAAACTTCAGGGCAAAAAATTTCCATTTTGCGGGAATAACTGCGAGGGTTCGTACTCTCATCCGCACATTGATACCTGACCAAACATTCCAACTGCTTGTCGATCGCCATTACGGCGCGCTTTATCGCTTTGGTTTGAGCCTTGCCGGGAACGCGGATGCGGGGAGTGATCTTGTTCAGCAGACGTTCTTTCTTTGGGCCGAAAGGGGACACCAACTCCGCGATGCATCGAAGGCGAAGAGCTGGCTTTTTACGACGCTCTACCGCGAATACCTCAGCACTTACCGCCGGGGTGTGAAATACCCGCAGGTCGAGCTCGACGACTCCACCGGCGAACTCCCGTCGATTGCTCCGGAAGTTTTTGCGAACCTCGACGGACACACGGTCATCTCCGCGCTGCATCGGATGGAGGAAGTCTTCCGCGTTCCTCTCACACTTTTTTACCTTCAGGAGCTCTCGTATAAGGAAATTGCCGAGATGCTCGAAGTGCCTATCGGGACCGTGATGTCGCGGCTCTCGCGGGGCAAGGAGCAGCTCCGCTCGCTTGTTACCAACAGCGCGGGTGAGTCCGGCAAGATTGCGCAATTTGAGCCACAGAAAGGAGCTGCATCATGAATGAAGACCCGCGCCTTATTTTGAGCGCCCGACGCCCCGGTGGCGAAGATGACCACGAGCCGGAAATGGCCGCCGCGCTCGCGGATGCGAGGAGCAATCGCACGCTCGCCGACTGGGCCGCAAAGGAAGCCGATGTCGATCGGAAGTTCGCAGACTCTTTACGCATGGTGCAGCCTCCGGCGGGTCTGCGCGACCGCATCCTCACGGGTGCCCGCGTGAGCCGCCAGTCCGGCGGTAGTGAGGGCGGGTGGTTCGAGCGTCGTGCCTTTGGCGTTCTGCGCTACAGCGAGGTCGTCGCAATCGCTGCGATCTTCATGATGCTCTGCGTGGCGCTCGTGTATAACTATTTCATCCAAGCTCCTGACGAACGTCCATGGCAACTCTTCGCCGCAGCGAAGGCGGCGGAGATCGAGGCGGGCACGGTTCTGATTGAGCACGAGGACTCGCAGTATGCCAGCACGGCCGGGTGGCTGGGCGAACGTGCCGCACCGGCGATGGCGACATTGCCACCGGGTCTAAAAGCGTCGTCGCTCTTCGGTTGCTCGACCATGAAGTGGAACGGCAAGCCGATGAGCATCACGTGCTTTAGCCTCGGTGCCGGGAAGGAGGCGCATCTGGTTTGCATCGATACGCAAAACATCCCGGATTCACTCTCCACGGTGCCGGTGTGGAAGGAAGTTGGAGGTTACACCACAGCACAGTGGACGGACGACGGAAAGGCCTACATGCTGATGGGGCGTGTTACGCGTGCGTTGCTGGAGCCACTCATCGCGGCGAAAACCACCGCTCTGGTGGCACGCAGATTCTACTACTTTTTATGACTCTTCAAACTATCCGCTTTCGCGCCATCGCTGCATTGATCTGGCTCGGCCTTGCGTCCGGCCTTTTCGCACAGCAAGAGGCTCCGGGCGCACCGGATCTTTCGACCCGCACCTTGTTTGCCGACACCACCGCTGTGGAGCCCGGCAAGCCATTTACGCTTGGGTTCCATTTCAAGATTGCCGACCAATGGCACGCCTACTGGCGCTTCCCCGGCGGCGTGGGCACGCCGTTTACGGTTACCAAGTGGAATCTCCCGAAAGGGTGGAAGGTCGGGGAACCCGAGTTCCCGCTGCCGGAGACGCTCATCGATGGAAACATGGCAACCTTGTACGGCTACGAGGACGAGGTGATGTTCACGGTGAAAGTCACACCGCCGGAAAAGACGCCGCCGGGCAGCGCCACGATTTCTGCAAATATCAAGTGGCAGCTCTGCTCCAACGTTTGTGTCGAAGGGCGCGGGGAGCTCAGCCTCACGCTTCCCGTTGGGAACGCCGCCCCGGCGAACGCCGAGCTCTTTTCCAAATGGGCCGCTCAGATGCCGAGGACCGACGAGCCGCCGACAAAGGATGTTTCGTTCGACATGCCGAAAAAGGAACTGTCCGTGCGCATCGGCGGATTGCCGAAGGGAACGAAGACCGAGTTTTTCGTCATCCCAGCGCCGAAGCTCAGCGGCGGAATCGAGTTTCAGAAATCCGTCACTACCGAGGAAACCGCCGACGGCACAAAACTCTTCAAGTATCCGTGGGACAATGGGCTCGACTGGAGCGGGCTGCTCGTAATCACCGACCCCGACGGCAAACGCAAAGGCTGGTACATCGGAGATCCGCCGCCTGTGGAGAGTGGCGAGAAAACCGCCGCAACCGCTGATGCCGCAGACGATGGCGAGACGTGGGATCCGTTCGACGAGATCACAAAGACCGAGCCGGAAGGTTTGCTATCGCTTTTACTCAAGGGATTCCTCGGCGGATTGTTGCTCAATTTGATGCCCTGCGTTCTACCGGTGATCAGTCTGAAGATTTTCGGTTTCATGCAGCAGGCCGGTGAGAAAAAGGACCGCATTTTCCGCCTCGGGCTCGCCTATTGCGGCGGAGTATTCGCGTTTTTCGGGGCGCTGGCGGTGCTTGTCCTCGGGCTCGCTTCGGCGAATCAGTCGCTCGGCTGGGGCGCGCAATTTTCAAATCCGCTCGGGCTCACCGTGATGATTACGATCATGTTCGGATTCGGACTCAGCCTGCTCGGCGTCTTTGAAGTCACGCTTGGCGGCGATACGTCCACGAAGATCAGCGAGGCGTCGGGCAAAGAAGGAATGGGCGGCGCATTCATGCACGGATTTTTCACGACACTCCTCGGCACGAGTTGCACCGCGCCGCTCGTGGGCCCGGTCATCGGCATCGCGGTGAATGAACCCGGACCCAAAGTATTCGCCCTCTTTGCAGCGATCGCCACGGGCCTTGCGCTCCCGTATTTCCTGCTCACGTGGCAGCCTGCGTGGATGAAGTTTCTGCCAAAGCCGGGGATGTGGATGGTCCGGATGAAGCAGATTTTCGGCTTCGCCATGCTGGGCTTCGCCGTGTGGCTGCTCAATTCACTCCCGACCAGTCCGATGGTGGTCGCCGTCGCGGCGTTCCTGCTCACGGTGGGCTTTGCGGCGTGGATTTACGGTACATATCATGATGCGCGATGGCCGCTTCCCGTGGCGTTGATTGTGGTGATTGGCGCCTGGTTCTATTTCATCCGGGGCACCGTGCAGCCGCTCGAAAGCAAAACCTCGAACTTGCTCGTGGACATCCGCCGGGGGCTGAATGCGAACCGCCCGGTGTTCGTCGATTTCACCGCCGATTGGTGCCAGAACTGCAAAGCTTTTGAAGCGCTCGTCATCAACACTGAGCCGATTCAAACGGCATTCAAGGCGAAGAACGTCCTCTTCGTAAAAGCTGATTACACTTCCGGTGCGCCCGACATCAAACAGGCACTCGTGAAGTGCAAGCGCGCAGGGGTGCCGCTCTACGTTCTCTTCCGCAAACGCGGCGATGCGTGGATCGCGGACGGCCTCACGCAGGCCGGATTGCTGGAGGAATTGAACAAACTGCCGTGATCCAGCGGGCGCTCGTCACCGGCTTCGAGCCCTTCGGCGGCGACACGACGAATCCCTCCGCCGATCTCGCGCTCGCGCTGGATGGCGCGAGAGTGGGGCGGCTGCACGTCATCGGACGCGTGCTACCGGTGGAGTATGCGGCGGCCGGAGAACTCATTGTCGAATGGCTGCGCGAGCTCCGGCCTGCCGTCATCATTTGCACGGGGCTGGCGGCGTCTGCGGATGTCATCCGGATTGAGACAGTCGCGGTGAACGAAGACGACTCGCCATTTCCCGACAACGCGGGAGTAGTCCGCGAGCGTAGTCCGATCGTTCCCGGAGGCCCCCGTAATTTAAACACCACGCTGCCCATCGCGGAAATTGTCGCTGAATGCTCGCGCAAAAAGATTGCGGTCGAGACGTCCTCGGATGCCGGTCGCTACGTGTGCAATCATGTCTTTTACACACTCCTGCACGAGCGACTCGCGACCCCCGCCGGTTTCATCCACGTTCCGGCGAATTCGCGAAAAAATAAGCTGTGGAGGGCCGTTCGGGCCATCCTCGCCGTGACCACGCCGGGCACCGCAGCGCGGCGTTCGTGCGACACTTGACAGCCTTGTCAACTTTTGGGCACTGATCCCCAGCGCCTGAAAGAACTGAAAAACTTTGTTGACGGATTCGTAATGTGCAGCCAGAACGCGCATCGTTGATGCAAAACCTTCCCATGCAAATGGGGAAACGAAGCATCGGCAAACACCGACAACCTCTCAGACTCGTTCTGAGCTATGAGA
>JAYUSJ010000416.1:0-9375 GCA_043755735.1 Verrucomicrobiaceae bacterium
CGCCCAACAAATAACCAATCTAAATCATGGCAAAAGAAATCGTAGGATCCATCAAACTCCAAATCCCCGCTGGACAAGCAAACCCCGCACCGCCCGTCGGTCCGGCACTCGGTCAACAAGGCGTGAACATCATGGCCTTCTGCAAAGAGTTCAACGCTCGCACGTCGAAGCAAACGGGAGACATCCTCCCTGTCGTCATCACCGTTTATAAAGACAAGAGCTTTACCTTCATCACGAAGCAGCCGCCATCGTCCTCGATGATCAAAAAGGCGCTCAAAATCGCCAGCGGCAGCAAAGAGCCCAACAAGACGAAAGTCGGCAAGCTCACCAAGAAGCAGCTTCTCGAAATTGCCAAGGCCAAGATGCCTGACCTCAACGCCCGTAACGAAGAAGCCGCGATGAAGATCATCGCTGGCACCTGCCGTCAGATGGGCGTCGAAATCGAACTTTGAGTTAAATGGTTGCGGGTGAGTAGCCCGTTTCTGTGTTTTGCTGGGCGGGAGTGGACGAAAGTTCACTCCCGCTCTTCTTTTTGCGGCTACTTCAGCTCGCGGAGGATGTCCCACTCGTTGGCCAGCTCGCCTTCTTCGGGGGTGTCTTATCACGCCCCTCAAGAAACCGCTCAAGCAGCCGAGCAAACAACGCCTTTGCCACTTCCTCATCGTTACCCTAGAAACGGCAATGAAGTGTCCACGAAATACACAAAAGACACGAAAAGAAGGCTTTAGGAAGATGGGGCCATTCACCCAATGGGTGAGATCTAGGATTGCCGCAAGTCCTTGGTATTTCGTGTTTTTAGTGTCTTTCGTGGACTCCCAATCGTGTTTCTAGGGTAATCCTTGACCCTAAAAGCGATTTTGGGATCAGCTAAAAGCGCGAAAGGTCGCTAAAAACAGGCACTTTTGAAGAATGGACCATTCACCTTCCGGGTGAGTGTGTTCACCTTCGTAAACGGCTTATTTAGCGTCTTTTAGCGCCTTTAGTTGATCTCTATCGCCGCTTTTAGGTTGATGGCCTCGCTGCGCAGCGGGCCTACGCGAAGAAGTCTTTGCCCGAGTCCTTCCGGCTCCGCAGCGCGGCCAGCATGTCTTTTTCCCGCATATCCCCTGCCCACTCGGGGCGAAGCTGAAAGTGCGGCTGGTCCTCGATGGTCTTCCAGTTCCCGCCCCATTCGAGGCCAAGCTCCATCCCCAGCGCGCCGACTACTTTGTAGCGCGGCGACTCCTCCACATACTTCGCCCCATCAAACACCCCGATGTCAAAAGCCACCCCGAAGTTGTGATTGGAATACCCGCCCGGCGCATTCGTCACCTTCGAGCCTCCCGCCGTGCGCCCCTTCGCATACAGCGCATTCTGCTCATCATACGACCGCAGCCCGCTGATGATTTGGATGGTAATCCCCGCATCCTTCGCCTTGAGCACCAGCGCCCGAGCGAACGGCTGCACTTTCCAAGGTATTGGTTATTCATTCGCACGGACACGCAAGGCGTTCTCCCGTGCCTTCATAATGAACGAAGCCTTAGCCGCTGGCGCGACTTCCAAGTTTTGCGGTGCCGCCGCCTGTAAGAACATCTGTGCCTTCAATTCTGCACCAATCGCGTTGATTGCGGCAACCGCGTCGATTCTCTGATACGTCCGATTGGAATGCGGCACATTGTCGTCTTCATCGTCACCATCCACGATTTTTACAGCTCCCGCTTCCATCCATTTTTCAAGATCATCCACCGAGGGCAATTTCCCAGTCGCCCGCTTGTGATATTCCTGCATTAGCAGAATCACTCCAGCCACAATGGGCGCAGCTTGACTCGTCCCCTGCTGCAAAGATGAATCCTCATCATGCTCGATTCCCGAAGAGAGAAAGAAAGAACCGGGCGCGAATATATCAGTCCGATTCTTGGAATCGGACAACACATGCAATCGTTGAGAAAATGAACAAATCCGCCCTGCCGCCGTGGTCTTTGCGATGGAACCGTCGGAATACGCCTGCTCTCCGAAATTCGCATCATACACCGCACCCACACTCACCGTTTCAGGCAGAATCGCGGGATAGGCCATCCCTTCGCTTTTCCATCGGCCATAATTGTTTCCGGCAGAAACGACCACAGGAATACCGATGCTACGGAGCCGAGCAATGGATTCCCGCAAAGAGTCATTCGCGGCAATCAACGAATTATTGCCATCTTGAACCGACATGTTGACGACCGAGATTGAATGGGCCGCGTGGTTCTGCTCCACCCATTTGAGAGCCGCCTCAAATGCCTCGAAGCTCCCTCCGCCTGCGTCATTGAGCACTTTGAGCGCGGCAACCTTTGCGCCGGGAGCAATCCCTGTATTCCCTTGCGGTCGAATGCCTGCGCTGGCGCATATGATGCCGGCCACGTTCGTCCCGTGCCCATGGCGATCTCCGTGGTCATTCGGATCGGTGGACACAAAATTCACTGTCGCTGCGACCCTTCCATCGAAATCCTTATGTGTCGCTCGGATTCCCGTGTCACATACCGCTACAGTCAATCCCTTCCCTGTCACTCCCAGCTTCCACGCCTCATCAAGCCGGATGAATTGCCCGGCTTCAACCGAAGCAATCTTGAATTGTGGCTTTTTGAATTGAACTGGACGTTGCACCTCCAAAAACTGGCGTTTCACCTGCGCGTGCGCTGCTCCAGTTAAGAAAAGCAGGCCCGCAAAAATAATCGTAAATGATTTCATGGATAATGTGGTGTGGATGAATGGAGATTTCTTGGTTTGAGCTTAAATCCCGTCCATGTCGTCGTCGCGACACCCTCTCCGGCGTCATACTGCTCGATTCCGTAGTCTTCATCGCGAGCGCTGTGGACTACTCCGGTGTGGTACCAAATCACAGCAGCCTTCCCGGTAATACTTCTCTGGCCAGCCGTATAGTTCACCAATTCCTTCGGATTCCATTGAGGGACGCCACTTGCGCTTTCCGGTAATGAAACCCAGAACTCCTTCTGCGTCCAATCCTCCGGTATCCGAGGTGTTCCCACTCGATGCGGGATTAAGTCGTAAGCGATGTTTGCCTTTGGATTGTGTGAGTTTTTCTCCGTCGTGCTTTGAATCCTTAAATAACTGAATTGCTCGGCAACCCACGGCAACGCTCCTTCCTTATTTGAATTGAACGGCTCAACGCTCGTGTTTGCTTGTTCAGTGGCAGTATTGCTGTTCCACCGGACCATCTGAATGTTGTTCCCCGCTTGATTCCCTAAATCAACGTTCAACCGCCAAGACCCCATGTGCAAATGAGTCGTACCATCATCCTTGCTATCGTAATAATTGTGCGCTGTTGCCCCTAGATGGAAACCGACCGTTCCATCCGCGCCAAAAGTATATTGAATCAGATAGATGTAATTTCCCGCGCGAAACGCCGACCACAACTGGAGTTCCTGATTCCGAACCGACTTCGCCGGAGTGAAATTATGATCGATCCACAGATTCCCTGCGTCGTGAACTTCACGGGCGACCCGATTATTCAGAATCTTCCTTGGCCCCAAGCACGCTGGGCCGAGAACGCTATCCGTCAGCGGATTTAGATCTCCCAACTGCAAATCGTAAAACCTCGGGGAGCCTAGTCGATTGTACGGAACAAATATCTCAGCGATTCGACAATCCCCGAGCACCTTCAGCCAAGCGTCCTGTGGACTCCGCCGATAGTGCGCACTCTTGATGTAGAGAATCTCCCCGCTGCTCAAATGCGTGCCCAGCCCGTATTCCACCTTCCAGCGCGTTTTCCACGCATTCTCCGCACCGTCTGCTGGGAAAAACTGCTCTTCCGTGCCAGTCACATTTTCTACCGCTGCGACTTGAAACTCGTTTGCCCCAGCAACCGCCGCTGCCGGGGGCGTATCCGTCAAATCGATCACCTCGTGAGCTGCATTCGCCTTCTCTCCCTCCTTTCGTTCCCGATAGAAACGCATGTCCAATATCCGTCGCCCGTAAGTTGGTGCGGCTTTGTCCGAAGTCACAGGAACCAAAATATCCACTTTCACACCCGCTTCCCCTTTTTCATAAAGCGCCGCTACCTTCGGGTTATTCTTCCGCGCCTTCTCAATCGCCAACGTCCGTTCCGTTTTAGAAACCGGAGCGGGATAATTGTCGTGCTCTTCTACCGATACGACTTTCTTTGCGTCGATATCCACATGCGTCACCACCGCCTTGCCGAGCCCGTAGTCAAAGTGGACCAGCCGAGCGAGCACTCGATTCGCATTTCCTTCCGCAGGTGCAGAAACGGACGCCGCAGCAACGAGGTGTCGAGGTTTCCCCGCCGCAGCGACCTTCAACCCGCCCTGCTGATTCATCAGCTCGACCGCCGCTTTGGTATGCTCCGGCGACAGAGCGACCGACTGCGCACTGGCGGTTGACCAAGCGCAGGACGCGGCAATTGCCGCAATGATGATTCGTGGTGTTTTCATAGTGTGATATTTTGTTCAGGTTGACTAGCGACTCACAAAAAACTCATCGAACGGAAGCTCGCTGACGGGAATCGCTTTTCCCTCAAGGTCCGCTGCCACCAGCTTCACTGTTTTTGGTGAAATCCCTTTGTCCTTCAGCCGCTTCATCGTCGGCCCCAAGTTTAATACCGCGACCGCATCCCCATCGCCAGCCCCGTGCCCGTGAGCCGCAGCTACTCCTGCCTTCCTCTTGTGGCCAAAAATCCCGAACATCCCCGCGAGATTATCGCTGCCCGCGCCAGCCGTTGTGAGCGTCGCCGCCTGCTGGTCGATGAACACATGGACGATGATACTTCGCTCACTGTGCCGCATCCCTCGGACAAACAAAAACGGCCCAGCCACCGGCGAAATCGCAGCGATTTCCGGGAAATTGGCAAGCGGCCCCGCTTGCACCAATTGCCCTCCCGCCGCCACGCTCGGCAGCCCTTCATACTCGTAATTCAGTGTCGTGCGAAAATCGATCACCTCCGCCACTGTCTTATTAAACGGCTCCAAACGCATCTGCATCGTCGTCGCGTTGGGATTCCGGTTTCTCGGCCCCGACTGCCACTCCGCCCATTGCCGATCCACCGTCGCGTGATGCGCCCAAAAAATAGGGTCATACGCCGCATACTCCACCCCTCCCATGTCCCCTCGTACCCATACATGCAAATTGTCGTGCGGGACAGTGAGCCTGGCATTCAGTCCCGCATAACTCGTCGCATTTTGCGCATTCGTCACCAAATCGCGCTGAACTCCCAATCCACTTGCCGCCTGCGGAGCCCGCTGCGTGCGAGCATCTGGGCCGATGGGCGACTTCACCCCCGAAGCCAGCGGATTCGGCTGCTGCTGCCCTCCATCCTCAAACATCAAATCCGAATACGCCTTCGGGATTCCCGAAATCTCACTCTGCGAATCCGTCCAATCCCAAAACGGAAGCGCCAACGTCCCATCGATCTTCCGCAGCGCATCCTCCAGCCGCAACATGTAAGCGCGGTGCCAAGCGAGAAAGAGAATCTCCTCGTTCGGTTTATGGCAAAACCAACCGGGCTCCCCGTGATACCCCGCGATGGCCTGAAAACCATCATCCCCCACCGTCGTGTGAAGCTGCGCAAAAGCCCGCCGGAACCGTAGCAAGTAATCCGGGTCATTCGCCTCAATCGTACGAATATTGCGGCGCAGCCTGCGAGCAGGCGGCTGCGCTCTGGCAAACTCTGGTGAAAGCAAAAGCCCACCTGCGGCAAGGCAGGCTGTGGTAAGAAAATCGCGGCGTGTGGTTGTGTTCATAAGTGCAGTGGTTTTTGGGTTTATCGAAAGCGATTGCTGACCGTGATTCTCGGTCGCCCTTTCCCGTTGAGATAATCGAGGGCATTCCCTGCGAAAAACTTGGATTTGTATTGGGTGAGCCCGCGTAAGCTGAAGAGCTTCTGGAAACCGGCTAAGTATCCCGCCCACGACACTTGCGCGGGCATAAAGAAATCCGACCCATACATCACCTTCTCTCCGAGCGCCCAGCCGCCCTTGCCCCGCATCGGGAGAAACTTGAGCAATGAGCGGTAAATGTTTTCCGCATGAATCGGATCGGTCACCTCTTCGTGGATGCCGAACTCACAATACACGTTTGGATACGTCAGACACAACTCCCGCACAATTGCCCCCCATTTTCTTGACCCTGGGACCTTCTCTTCGCGAGGCCCATGTTCTCCATACCAGTCCGCCGTCCCGCCTGCGTGCCCGAAGCACAGCTTCAAACGTGGATGCTTCACCAGCACAGGTCGCCAGTATTCCGGGTTTGCGCAATCCCCGTATTCCTCCGAGTCAAATGCGCGAAACTCCCCATCATTGCAGTGCGTGAAAATGGGGATTTGCTCCTTTGCACACCACGAAAAGAGCTCCTCGTTCAAAGCATCCAACTGCTTCGCACGGGCAGCCATGATTGCCGCTTCATTCCCTTTTGGATGGTTCCCGAGGTAACGGTTCACCCACTGCTCCCGCGCCTCCGACAAAAAGAACGGGCGCTTAAACTTCGAGAAATCATTCCCACTCGGGCGGTACCCAAACGGCGGGTAAAACTTCACCCCACTCGCCCCCTTTGCGATCTCCCGTTTCACGATTTCCAGCGATTTCACCTTTGCCTCGTTCATCGAACGAAACGGATTCCACGCCACAAACGTAATCATCTTCCCCTTACTTTCCGCCCGCAGCTTGCGAATGCGCATCACCGCAGACTTCTCCGGATCCCCATCCTTCCTCTCCTGGCTAACCGGCCTCTCGCTGCTGTAAGAATACGCCTGAGTCTGGATGCCGTGGTAGAAAGAAGGCACGAGGTCCATATTCTCATACACAAACAAATCCACCCCCGGTTGCAGGCGCTGCATCCGCTTTAGCAAGTCACTCTCGTGCGACATAAAGCTCACCCCAAACGAAGCAATGCCCACTGGCTCGTCCACAAACGCATTCGCCGCAAGCCGCACCAGCGTCTCATTCCCAATGACTCGGTGCGAGAGCCACGCAAACGGCCCCAAATCCTCCGGGTTTCCCCGCGAAGTACTATCAGTGTTCCACACCAGCCTAGGCTGCACCGCAGGCGTGTGCGTGATGGCTTCAAAGAGATGCGCATCATTCTTCTCATCCATACCGCGCTTCGCGAGATACGCACGCACCGCCGCCCATTGCTGCCTTCTTTGGTCCTCAGTCCACGGCGTCGAAGTCGCCAGCAAGGCCGCCGCCGCGTCCAAGATGCCCAAGCCATTGGCCAACAAAATGAGCGGCTTGTAAGGGCTATCCACCCACATCCGCGCTTTAATGACACGGCGCATCGGCACATACCGGGCGTTAAACGCGTGGGAATGGATGTCGATAATCGGGTGATCGTCCTTCGGCACGATGCACTCCCACCGCTGCGCAAAGTTGCCGTCTGCGACGCACTGCGGCTTTGGCTTTGGCGCGGGCTTGCTCGTCGAGGCGCACGCGCCCATCGCTAAACTGACGATTGCTGGGATGAATGGATAAATTCTCATGTTTTGCGTATTGCCACAGGTGCCCTTCGCGAGCCACCAATTGTGTAAAGTGAGTGGCTTAGTAGCGTGCGGTAAAAGTGAGCGTTACCATGTCTTCATCTTTGATCCCAGCAACTGGATCGTCTCCACTCACATACCCAAGTCGGAGCCCCATTTCGACTTCTGCTAGGGCGGTGTCTTGCAAGAGGCGTTCCCCTTCTTTTCCTTTGTTCCATGGAGAAGTTGCGTTTGGTGCCCAATTTCTGTTGGCAAGGATGTAGGTGATGCCCACATCCAAATATCCCGAACTATCAAACGAATCGAACAGCCCGCTCGTATTGACGGGATCCCATCGCATATAGCTGCCGTCGAGTTTCACGGTTTCGCCAATGTATTCAGGGAGCAAAAATCCCGTGATCCCCACTCCGTATTTGAAATAGCCGACAGATCCGTTTTTCACCCCAGTACCCGTGTCCATTGTATGTTCGAACACAAAACTCGCAGAAGGGTCGATAGAGATACTGAAGAGATGCGCATCCCCAAATACTGGTAAAATCGGCTTAAGTCTCCCGATAGCAAAGTCCGCAAAAACGGGGGAAAAAGTCACGGCTCCATTGACCGAGCGAAAATCCTTTACGTTATCATTCTTATAAAACACATCGAATGCCGTCACCCAACCCGCATTGGTTCCGCGAGTTGAACTCAAAATATCAAGGCTCAACCCGGCTTTTGTTTGCTCCACCTCGCCACCTGGCGTCGAGTTCCGATGGTAATCCGCACCGGCCCATAAGAGATACCGACTGTCGCGCTGCAAGTCCTCCGCCCACGGGGAGAGGCGGATGCCCAAGCCCGCATCAATGGCGTAACTTTCCGAGCCACTTCCCTTGCGGGACCAACTAATCTCTGCAGGCTTGTCGGTCAGATCATTTCCAATCGCCAACCCTGTTCGCCCCTTATTCGCGCCGAATGCAGAGCGGCGAAGGAACCAGCCGTGGTCGCTAGTGGCTGCAAGGCCCTCAGGAGCTTTCACCGCTTTCACCGCTTTCACCGCTGCAATAGGGGCGAGTTTCGCCGCGTTGTACTCCGAGCGGCTGAGCTTTCCATCCCCGTTTTTATCCAGAGTATTAAAGTCCAGTGTGCTTCCCGAAAGGTCCGCAGCCTGTGTAGTGAATGCAAGCAATGCTGAGATGCCTGCGACAAGTTGTGTTGTTGGTTTTGTTTTCATTGGTTGGTTATTGTAGTGGTCGTTACTGAAAGCTGTGCGCTACGGCGTGGGTGGGGTGACTGGCGGCGGCACGGGGGTGGGCTCTTCTTCATCCGGCAGCTCGGGGTCGCCGTCGTAGAGGATGCCCCATTCGTGGCAGATGGTGCGTTTGGGGGCGTCTTCTAGGTGGCGGTAGGTGTGTTCGGTTTCGTCGTAGAGGTCTTCGATGAGGCGGAGGGTTCCTTCGGGGCTTTCCATGAGGGCTTCTACGGCGGCTTGGGCTAGGACTAGGGCGTCTTTTTTGGGGCTTTGGGTGTCGCGGGCGGTTAGGAATGCGTCGCGGGCGCTGGATAGTTCGGCGATGTCGGGGAGGGTCATGGGGGTGTGGCTGGCTCCGTCGTCGGTTTGGCGGCGGTCTTCTCCGTCGAGGATGGCGGTGGCGTATTCGATGGCGTCGTCGTGTTTGGTGATGAGGGGGATTTTGGCGATGGTTTTGTCGCGCCCGTGGTATTCGCGGACGGAGGGTGGCCAGATTTCGCGGTCTATGGCGAAGTCGAGGACTTGGAAGAAGTGGCTGATGCAGCGGGTGAGGATCGGGAATGCGGCGGCGACGGTGTCGGTGGCGTCGCCAAGGGTGCGTTCGTTGGTATCTACGACTTTGAGGGCGGCAAAGTATCGGCTGGCGAGGGAGGTTGGGTCGTTGAGGTCGAGTTTGGCCCAGACTGCT
>JAYUSJ010000417.1:0-30428 GCA_043755735.1 Verrucomicrobiaceae bacterium
ATTGCTTGCGCCCGCATCGTCATGGTCTATTGACCCGCGCTTTCGGCGTGGGCTTTTTTGACTTCTTCGACGGTCACGATGTCGCTGCTATTCCCCCACGAATTACGCACGTACGTGAGCACGCTGGCGATTTGGTCGTCGTTGAGCATCGATGGTGGCATCACGCCGTTATACGCTTGCCCGTTCACGGCGACCGGGCCGCTCAGCCCCTTGATGAGCGATACAATGGCGCGCGTCTTGTCGGCCATGAGCCAGTCGGATTTCGCGAGAGGCGGGAAGACGCCTGCGAGCCCCTGTCCCTCCGGCATATGGCACGCAAAGCAGACCTGTGTGTAAACCCGCTTTCCTTTTTCCATGATGATGTCCTTACCCATCGCGGCGATCTTCGGGTCGGTGGCGATTGCCTTTTTCATCGCCGCTTCCATCGATGCGACTTTTCCTTCCGCACCACCAAGCGCACTTTCACCGAGGTACACCGCATCCACTTCCTTGCCCGAATACACGAGCAGATTCGGCTCGCCCGTGACTTTCATCATGCCGAGTGCGCCTTTGTTAAACGCGCGGAAGAGCGAGTGGTCCACGATGACATAAGTGCCGGGAACATTCGTCCCGAACTCCACAATCGCCGAACCGCCCGCAGGCACGAGCGTCGTCTGCACCTGCTCTTGCGAGACTTTGATTCCGCCTTCTTGATACACCTTGTCAAAAATCTCGCCGATGACGTGGAACGAGGAGAGCAAGTTTGGCCCGCCGTTTCCGACAAAGAGCCGCACGCGGTCGCCGACTTTCGCCTGCAGCGCCTTGTCGCCGACGAGCGCGCCCACCGAACCGTTGAAGACGACGTAGCTCGCACGCTCATCCACCGCTTTATCCTGATCGAACGGCTGCAATCCTTCCTCGCCAAATTTCCCCTTCGTGTAGAACTCGCTCTGCATCACGTAGTATTCCTTGTCCACGGGCGGCAGACCTTCCTTCGGCTCCACGAAGATCAGACCATACATGCCGTTCGCCACGTGCATGCCGACCGGCGCAGTCGCGCAGTGGTACACATAAAGCCCGGGATTGATCGCCTTGAACGAAAACTGCGACTCATGCCCCGGCGCAGTGAACGACGAAGCAGCACCGCCGCCCGGTCCGGTCACCGCGTGAAGATCGATGTTGTGCGGCATCTTCGAGGTCGGGTGATTCTTGAGATGAAACTCCACCATATCGCCCTCGCGAACGCGGATGAACAGTCCGGGCACCTCGCCGCCAAACGTCCAGAACAAGTAGTCCACACCATCCGCCATGCGCTTCACGAGTTCCTTCACTTCGAGGTCCACGCGGACCTTCGTCGAATGCTTGCGCTTGATCGGCGGCGGCACATTCGGCGCGATGGTCAGCACGGCTTTTTCTTCGCCGACAATTTCCGGGTCCACGCCTTTTGCATCGGGCCCTGGAAGCGGCGCGGCAGTGGCCGGTGGCGGCTCGGCCGAAAACGAATTGGAAGCGAGAGTGAGTCCGAGCACGCTGGCTGCGGTGAGTAGAGATTTGATATTCATATCGGGTTCACTATGGAGACTACGCGTCCGATTTCTTTGATGCTCGTCAAATACCGGCGATTTCTAACCCTTTCTTGGCCAACTGCGGCCCAGACCGAGCCCCCGATCAGCCAGGATACGGCTACGAGCCGGCCTTTGCCCGGTAGCCCGCATACCGTTCCCGCTGCTCCGGTGTGAGTTTCGAGAAGTCGAACCGCGCCTGCTCGACGCCATTGATTTTCGCGTGAATCACGTTTGCCATGTCCGACGCCGCGCTCTTGATGTGCTCTGCATTCTCGCCGGAAAAGAGCCCGTCGACCGCCGCTGTGAAGATCTCCAGCCAGCGGTCGAATTGCGGACGCCCCATCGCAGTCATCGGGACCAAGCGAGCGTGCGCGCCGAGCGGATTGCCCGTGTAGCCCGCGCTGCGAAAAATGACCGTCTCCCAAAACGCATACATCTTCGGCAAATGCGTCGCCCAATCGATCTTCGCGACATCATCGAAGATAAACCCGAGCAGTTCGTCGCTGCGGACCTTGTCGTAGAAAGTATTCACAAGCCGCTCAATATCCGCACGCCCTGCGAGGTCCGGGAGGCTGGTAGTCGATGTGTCGCTGGAATTCATAGTTACCAAAGACTACCCGGATTCCCGCCGTTAGCGAGCAAGTGCCTTCGCGAGATGCGCCAAATATTGATCCGAATCAATTCACTATTCGCATCGCCAGCCCCGGCTCACACCTCGAGAGAATGGCGGGCGGTGTGAAATGTCCCGCAGCGCCTTGACGTAGATCAATGCGCGACACGATGGCGGGTGGAGAATGAGGGCGTCATATCAACCCGTAAGAATACTACCATGAACCATTATATCGCACTTCTCCGCTACACCGCAAAAGGCGTGGAGCACATCAAGGATTCCACGAAACGCGCGCATCACTTCAACAAGCTCGCCAAAAAAGCCGGAGTGAAAATCGAAGGTCAGTATTGGACCATCGGCCGGTACGATGGCGTGCTCATCATCGCCGCGGACAGCGAAAAGAAAGCGCTGCACCTTCTCGTGGAGCTCGCCGCCGGCGGCAACGTCCACGCTGAGACGATGCAGGCTTTTACCGACAAGACAATCGCGCAGATCGTCGGATAGCGGACAATCTGTGAATGATGCCGAGTCGCGCGGGTTCGCGCAGTTTCCAAAACGTCTGCTCTGGAGCGCGGAGCCCATCTGACTGGTAACGCGGCCAAGGCCGAGTGGATCTGCCTGGCTCAACGGACGGACGAGGACGACTCCAGCCTCAGTTTGCCGACCGAAACCAACCCATGCGCGCAGGATTCAGCGCGATGTTGATCTGCTTCGTTTCGAGATACTCATCGAGGCCGTAGGTTCCGAGTTCGCGCCCCCAGCCGCTTTGTTTGTAGCCTCCCCACGGGGCTTCATTAAACGTGGGGTGATACGTATTGAGCCATGTGATTCCCGCGCGGAGTTGACGCAGAACCCGCAGGCCGCGCGCGCCGTCCCTTGTAAATACGCCGCCTGCCAGGCCATAGACGGTATCGTTGGCGATGCGGATGGCATCGGCCTCGGTGTCGAAGAGTTGCACTGACAACACCGGTCCGAATATTTCCTCGCGAACGATGCGCATATCGGGCCGCGTGTCCGCAAAGATCGTGGGCGTGACAAAATTCCCCTTTGCGTGGGGACCGCTCGTCAGGCGATGTCCGCCGCACAGGAGCCGCGCGCCTTCATCGACGCCGGATTTGATGTAATCGAGCACGCGCTGGGCATGATGCTGTGTTATCAAGGGCCCCATCTCGGTATTGGGATCCATGCCGTCGCCGAGCACGATTCCGGATGCAGCCGTCGCGAGGCGTGCAAGAAAAGCATCCGCGATGGAGCGATCCAAGACCAACCGGGAGCCCGCGCTGCACACCTCGCCCTGGCCGGCAAAGCACGCGAAAAGCGCGTATTCCAGCGCCACATCGAGGTCCGCATCAGCGAAGACAATGCACGGAGATTTCCCTCCCAGTTCGAGCGTGACCTTTTTCAAATTGCCCGCAGCCGCCGCAAGGACTGCGCGCCCGGTGGTAGTTCCGCCCGTGAACGCCACCTTATCCACCAACGCCGAGGCAGCGAGGGCGTTGCCCGCGCTCGCTCCCGGTCCAAGTAGAAGCTGCGCGGCATCCGGCGGGAGGCCGGCACCGAGCATCAACTCGAACAGCCGGATCGCAGTCAGCGGCGTTGTCTCCGCAGGTTTCAGGATACAGACATTTCCCGCCGCAAGTCCCGGCGCGAGCTTCCACGCGGCCATGAGCAGCGGGAAGTTCCACGGGATGATTTGCCCGCAAACGCCGATGGGCTCGCGCACGACCATCGTCTGGATGCCGGGGTCCGAGACCTCGAACGTCTGGCCGAGCGACTTCGTCGCGAGTCCCGCGTAGTAGCGAAAACAGTTCGCCGCATCGGCCACATCATAGCGCGCTTCACGCAGCGGCTTGCCATTGTTGCGAGTCTCCAGCGTTGCCAGTTCGTCGGCGTGAGCATCGATTGAGTCGGCGATTTTGAAAAGATACGACGCCCGTTCTTGCGCTCGCATCCGCGGCCATGGCCCATCATCAAAGGACTTTCGCGCAATCCTGATCGCAGCAGCCGCATCGGTTTCCGAGCCTTCTGCCACGCTGGCAAAAAGAACGTTGGTTGCAGGATTGAGGATCTCGCGTGTCGCACCGTCCGCGGCAAGCACCCACTCGCCACCGATCAACATTGGAAGCGTCTTCATGCTGAAAAGGTGCGCCTTTTTCGCGCACGTGCAAGCCGGATTACTTTCCGAGCTTCGCGAGGCGCGCCTTGGCTTCCTCGGCTTCGGGCAGAGTCTGGAGCTTCTCTTTCGAGAGCATTTCCGCGAGACGCTCCTTCACTTTGTCATCCTTGCCTTGTTTGAAATATCCATCTGCCGCACGAAGGTACGCACGGGCGGCCCAGGACGGATACTTTAACTGGGTGAGTGCCACGCGCTCAAACTGGGAAATCGCCTCAGGAACCTTGCCCTGCCGGAAGAGCGCTTCAGCGATCTGGTAAAGCGCGAATGCTGTCGATTCGCCGCGCCATTCGCGGACTCCCGCGACTTCCTGGAAAAGCTTCGTGGCTTCCACGTAGTTTCCTTTTTCGAGATGCACCTTGGCCTGACCGAGCAATGCCTCCTTCAGCCTGTAGGGAGCGCCGAGGCGATCGATGGCATGCGTGTAGAGCTTCATCGCCTCGTCGTAATTCTTGCGGGCGAAATTCACCTCGGCCAGCCCCACCCATCCGGCATCCACGCGGTCTGCCTTCGGGAAGTTCTCGCGGAGTGTCTGGTAAAGAGTCTCAGCCACCTCGATCTTGCCATTCGCGAACTGGTAGTCGCCAATCTCCATTAAGAGATGCGGGCTCAAGTCATCGGTCTTCGCTTTTTCTGCGATCTCGGCGAGGAGTTTCTCCCGCTTGTCCGGATTCCGGCTGATCTTCGCCAGTTCGCTAAAGGTAAATAGAATGCGCAACTCGGTCGTGAGATTCATGTTTTCACGCAGCGGCTTAATCATGCGCTCCAGTTCCGCTTCGGCGTCCCACTTTGCAGGTTCAACCTCAGTCTTTGGCTTATCGAGGCCGGAGCTGGTCCCTTCAATAGCGATACTTTCTTTCACCGCAACGGCAGGACGACGACGCGACCAATCCGCCACCTGTGTAAGAATCATCTCGATACCCTCGCGTTTCGGGTCCCCGATATATTTACCCAGGGTCTCGATTGTGATCTTCTTGGCCTCCTCCATGCGGCCGAGTTTGGACTTGGCCTTGCCCATCCAATAAACCGCTGTGACGGCTGCGGGATGGTCCGGACGCGCCTGCACGAACTCGGTGTAGAGCTTTTCCACGCCCTCCCAATCCGCGGCCTTTTGAAGTTGTTTCCCCGCCTCGAAAAGCGAGTAACTGAGCACCTCGTCTGTCGTCGCGCGCTTGTAGCTCTCGATATACGCGACCGCCGCCTCCGCATGCTGCTTCAGTGCCGCCTTTGCATCGCCCATCAGTGCGTAAACCTCGGGTTGCAAGAGCTCTTTAGGGTCCGAGCCAAAATTCGTCAGCCACGTCTCGCATTCCTTGATGCACTGTTCGTTTTCGTACGCGGCGAAATTGCACACCCCCAGCCGGTAGCGTGCGTCGGAGCCGTAAGACGATTTCTCACCCCACTTCGCAAGATACGCCTGCAAGCGCTCGATTGCGCCGTCCCCCCCATCGTGTTTGTCCTGATCTTTTTGGTAGTGTCCTGAGAACAAATGGGTGAGCGCGAGCTGATACTCCGCGTCCTCCATGAAAGCCCCCTTCCCTCCTGCAATCGATCCAAACTCGGTGATGAAACCCTGCAAATCCTTCTGCGCTTCGGGGAACTTGTTCTGGAGAAACTTTGTATTTCCAATCTGAAAACGAACCTCCGCCCAGTAGGCCGCACGTGCTTTTTCATCGAGCCTCTTCAGGATTTCGAGCGCCGCTGTGAAGTACTTTTCCGCCATGAACCAGTCCTTCTTTCGCATTGCCGCCGCAGCCCGGATATACGCCACGTCGCCCGTGTGCTTTCCCTTCGGAAACTCCGCGAGATATTCCTCTGCGAGCTGGTAGGTACGCTCGGCGAGGCCCAATTCACCGTAGTGCTGGAGACGGGAAAAAATCACCAACTCCCGTACCGGAGCTTTCGGATACTCTTCCAGGATTTGATTAAAGACCACAATCGCCTCCCACTTTTTGTTCATGTCCGAATGGCAGCGGGCCATGCGGAAATACAACGCGGGCATGTAATCGCCGGCCTTTTCAAACTGTGCGAGAATCCGCTCTGCCTCCTCGATTCGCGGCTTCACGATTTCGTCGTTCATTCGAATCGCCTTCGCCAATTCCGCAGGGTCCTTCCCGGCGGCTTTCATGTACTGGTCGATCCTCAACTTCATCGCCGCGATCCGATCGCGCTGCATTTTCGCCACTTCGGCGCGGGGGCGCACCGACCAGTATCCTTCCAGCGCCTTCTTGTAGGCGTGAACATCGAGCAGTTCATCGCCGAGCTTGATCGCCAGGGAATTGAGCACGATGAAGTTCTCCACGAGATGCGTCTTCGTCTGGAGCATTTTCAAAAGTGCGATGGCCTTATCCGCAAAAACCATCGTATCGGGCACTGCTGGATCGTGCTTCAGCGCATACAACGACATCAGTCTTACCGCTCCCTCCGCAGACGACGCCGTGAAGAATTCCGGATACACCAACCGCTCCAGCACATTGATTTCATCCTCCGGTTTTTTGAGCTGCATGTAGCAGTGAGCCTGTCCGGTCAGCGCGTGCTCGCGGAAAATCGTCCGCATTGGATTCGTAGTCGGCAACGGATTCGCCCACTGCTCGATCTGCGCCCACCATCCGATGGCATTTTCCCACTGCTTCATCTGCATGTATGCTTGGGCGATGGCGAGTTTCACCTCGATCACCTTTTCGTGCACTGGCCAGCGGCGGAGAAATTCGTTCCACTTCTCGATTGCCTTCGTCAGATTCTCAGTCTTCCCAAGCCGGTAATAACTCTCACCCATCGCCAGCACCACGTACGCGCTGGGCGGCGCCATCCGTTCATCCTCGCGAAGCATGGCCCAATATTCCTCCAGTTTCTGGACGGCTTCCTGATATTTCCCACCCTCAAAGTACTGCATCCCGAGGTTTCGCGTCTTCGCGAGAATCACTGGTCGCGAATCCGGTGCCAGCGCGGCCCCTCCTGCGGGAGCCTGTGCTGATGCGGGCTGCGCAAGCGCCAGCGCGAGCCCGAAAGTTACGGCTGCGATTGGGCGTGAAATACTTGTCGTGAGGCGGAGAGTCATAGAATCCGAAATTGCTCCCTCCAAATTGCTGAGTGTCGCGGGAAAGTCGAGCGAGGAAGTGAATCCTTAATCGCTCAATCCACGCGCAACTCCCCGCTCCCGGCGCGCGCTCGATTTACAACTCGACCTTCATCGTGCCCCGCATGATGTGGCAGTGACCGGGGAAGGTGCAAAGATACGGATAATCACCCGGCGGCAATGCGTCGAATTTCAGCACTTCCACTTCGCCGGGATTCAGCAGTCTCGATGCTTTAATAATGTCGGCAAAGCTCGGGATGTAGTTCTTCGCGATGGCATCGGGACTCGCCGCCTCGGCATCCGCCTTTTTGCAGCACTCTTCGATCGCGCCAGGCTTCACCAGGACGAGGTTATGCTGAAGCGAGTCGGCATTCTCAAAAACAATCGCAATCGGTTTCCCAGCTTTCACCGTGAAGGTCATCTGGTCGTATTTCATGCCCTCGACCGCTTTCAAGTTGAAGACCTGATGCGTCTTGGCGAGCGCTCCGAGATCCTCGGCAACTTTGGGTTTGCCCGGATTCTTCAACGCGAGCGAGACGTCGCGGGAGATCACGCTCGGCTTGCTGGCGATGAGGGTGTTCAGCATCGTGAGTTGCGTCGGCGTTGCGTAGCGGGCGAAGCTGCGCGCCACCGCGCTTGTATCCCCCACAGCACTCGCATTCGCGAGGTTTACTCCGGTGGATTTGCCGAGCTTTAGGACGGAAATATCGTCGAACCACGCGCGGCCTTTTGCCAAACCCCAGCCGCCATAAAGGCAGTTGATCAAAATGCGATCGACCGAGCCTGAAGCGATTTTCATCGAGACGCGGGTCCAGTCGGTGGTGCCGGTGACTGCGTTGGTTTTTGGCTGTCCCGTGGGGAACGAGTGAATGTTCAAAAGCGCTCCCGTCGCACCTTTAAGTCCCTCGGTGCGAACCCACGCAGAGATTTCGTAGTCCATCCCTTTTTCCAGCGCCACTTCCTGTGCCCATCCGAGGTCACCGCCGTCGGTGCTTTCAATTTTCAGACAGTGCCCAGCTCCGCCGCGTCCGTTCGGGACGACACTGAACTCGCCCTTTCCGCTGTAAGTTCGTGCACTCCAGCCTTCCGGTTTGCCATCTTTGATCGCGTCGAGTGTGCCGTTCTTGATGGCGTTTTCGAGCTTCACGATATCAGCCTTCGGAGCATCTGCAGCCGCGAGTGGTTTTGCTGCTTTGATCATTGCCGAGAGGAACCCATTGCCGTGGCGGGAGGCGGCGATTGTCAGCGCGGTCGGCAGCCATTTATCGGCCTTGATTTCCGCATCGTTGGTCAATTTTGCCAAAGCTTCCCCTGCCGGTTCGTAGGCAGGTTGGTCCGCAAGCGCGAGGAGCGAGGTCAGGCGAACAAGCGGTTCCTTATCCATGAGAAGACCTGCGTCCAAAATGGCCTGAGCGCTACCCATCGAACGCGGCAGCATTTGCGCAGCGGCGCGGCGAACACCCGATGCCGGATGCTTCAGAGCCGCCGTCAGCGTAGCCGCATCGGCTGCACCAAGTTGATGCAAGGTCCAGAGCGCGTGAAGGGCTCCTCCCGCAACTCCTGCTTCGTCGGGCTTTCCACTGGCGACGATCTCTTTGAGCGCGGGAGCTACGTCGGTATTCTTCCGCTCGACGAGCAGATGCTGCGCTGTGAAGCGCCAGAACTGGTTGTCGCTCTGAATCGCCTCCAACAGCGACTTCGTATCATCCTTCGAGAGCTTCCATTGCTTCGACGGCGTGCCGCCTTTCCACGAGAGCTTCCAGATGCGGGCGCGCTGAGTGTCGCGCAGTTCGCTGACGAAGGCATTGCCGCGTCCATTCTTCGCAGCGAAGCCACCGCGCTGCTCGCTCGGTGTAGGGTTGTGCTGAATGATGAACGAATAGAAGTCGGCGACCCAAATCGCGCCATCAGGGCCTGTCTGCGCAAAGACCGGCGCAAAGTGCTCATCGTCGCTGCCGAGAAGATTCCAGCCGTTCTTTGTGACGAAGTGCGTGCCCTGCTGCTCGACGATTCCTTTATGCAAAATGTGAACGGTCGGCTCGCAGATGAGCGCCACCGAGTTCCACCATTCCTGCGGGAAGCTGCGGGCCGTGTAGAAGTTGTGCCCGGCCTCGGAAGTGTAGCCGTCCATGACATCGACCTGCCGGATGCGCTCCATGTGTTTTGGCGCTTTCAGATTGACCATGATTCCTGGGTTCGTCGGCTGCTCCAGGCCATCGACCATGTCGTAGTAACGGCGAGGGATGGGCTCATAGACGCTCGGCTGATTGTTTGCCGTGCTTCCAAAAATGTCGCCGTTTTCGTTGAAGGCAAAGCCCCACGTGTTGTTCGAAGTTTTGCCGAGAAACTCCATCTTCGAGCCGTCCGGCTTGAAGCGGAAGAACCCCGAGCCGAATTTGATATTCTCGCCTCCGACCTGACCGCTGAACGCACTGTATCCCACGCAGCCATAAACCCAGCCGTCCAGGCCGAGCTTGATGTTTGATGAGACCGCATGGGTGTCGCCCGATCCCCAACCCGTGAATAGAATCTTGGTTTCGTCGGCTTTGTCATCGCCATTCGTGTCCTTCAAAAACAGCGTGTGCGGTGCCTGCTGGACGATCACTCCGCCATTCACAAAGCACAGAGATGTCGGGCAACTCAGCTTATCCGCAAACACGGTGCTCTTTTCGTATATACCGTCACCATCCGTGTCTTCGATGATTCGAATGCGATCATTTCCCACCTTTCCCGCCGCAACGTCCTCCGGACGCGAGATCTCGTTCGGGTAGTCCACGGTCTCAATAATCCACATCCGCCCGCGCTCATCCCACTGAAACTCGATCACGTTTTTGAGCTGCGCGGAATCCGTCTCGCTCGCCACGAGCTTGAGGTCCATATCCACAGGCTTCTGGATGCGCTTGCGGGATTCCTGGGGCGAGAGCGGGAGCTGATACTGCGGCGCGGGTGTCCGTTTTTCGTAGTTCGGCACTTCCTTCGAGGCATCGTAGGCTAGGGGGGCAGGATTCCATTTTTTGAACCGCGCGGCGGCTTCGTCGCCCACACTCCAAAGGATTCCGCGGAAGAGCAGATCGTGGAAACCGGGATTACTCCAAGTCCGTTCGTCGTGTCCGTAAGCCGTATAAAATACACGCCCCTTTCCTTCGTTGCGCACCCATGTCCACGGCTCATTGTCCCGTTTTTGCAGAACGGTCCGGCCCGTCTCGTTGTGCAGGGTGTGAACGTAGGTCTCGTCCCACGTCTTAAACGGAACAAAGCCCTTCATGATCGGATGATCCGGAGCGAGGATCGTCGTTTCGAAATCGCCCGTTCCATGGCTCTTGAACTGCGCCCCGACAATCCGAATGAACTCCGGCGAATTCTGAAAACAGTAGCTCGCGCAATGAATCGGCACCAGTCCCTTGCCGCCTTGCACATAATCGATCATCGCCTTCTCCGCCTGCGGGGTAATCTTCGGCCAGTTGGCAAAAATCGCCAGCGCGTCGTACTTCGCCAGATTGGCGGGATTGATGTCGGAAAGCTTGTCTGTGTAGGTCAGATTGATCCCCTTCGGATGCAGCGCAGGCAATGCTTGGAAGAATCGAGCATCGGGCTTGTGATGCCCGTCGTCACCGAGGAACAAAACTTCGAGGCGGCCGGTTTCGTCAGCAAATGCGACGAACGGCGAAAGGAGCGCAACCAGTGCGAGGATGGGTTTCATATGTGACATATAATGGAAAAAAGAGTTGTGATGTTGCGGAGACCAATCCCGAACTGCCATGAGTTATTACGCTTTGTTTTTGTGAATTTGCGCAGCGGCATTTCGACGCATCCGGGTCGATGGCGCGGTCCCTCAAGGTTACTTTTTCACCGGCAGCAATGCGCCGATTTCCACCGCAACTTTCTCCGCCAATTTCGCGCATCCCAGCGGTTTGAAATGCACATCTTTCGGATTCTGCCACGCGGCGAGATTCGGCAGGCAAAGCGCGTGCAAGTCGTCTACAGGAACTCCCGCCGCTTTCATCACGCGGGCGGCGGCTTCGTTGTAGGCAGTTTCTATTCCCGGCACCCGGCCATTCGCGCCCTCCGGCACGGGTGTCGTATTGGCGAAGATGAGCTTCGCACCCGTGGATTTCAGACGCACCACGAGCTTCGTGAGATTCTTTTCGTAGTCGGCAACCTCGACCCACACGGGCGCTCCGGGCGTTAGTTTCCCGTCCTTGTATTGCTTCAAATCATGGAGCCCCCAGTTGAAGTGAATGACGTCCCATTTCCCCTTCCCAAGCCACGCATCCACTTTGGCGAGTCCGGTCACCGTGGATTCAGCGTTACCGGGATTGCGATGCACATTCGCCTTTCCTTTCAGCGCCTCCTGCACGCCAACCGTATAGCCAATCGAAATGCTGTCTCCGATGAGCAGCACCCGTGGTAAACCCGCTTCATCAACAACCGGAGCAAAGGCAGGCGCGGGCTTTTTGTCCTGGGCGAAAACAGATGTGGCAAAGAGTAAGGAAAGGAAGATACGGCGCTTCATAACGGACCGCTAACAGCCGCGATGCCGCCAGACAATCACCGTCTTCGCTCCCCTACTTGGTCAACACCCGTAGTTGTTCCACCGCGCGGGCCATCAGCGCAACGTCGATCTCGTGCACTTCGTGCCGCGCCCCCATTCCGTTCGGGAAGGTGACCGTCAACTCGCCGCCGAGGTGCTCCTGAAAGTCACGCAGACCGGCAAACACAAGATGGCGACCCTCCGCATCGCGGGCATCGAGTTCGTCGTGCCACAGCGGGAAGCCGCTCTCCTTCAGGCCGCGCGCAATTCGGGCGAGATCGGATTCAGTAATCCAGCCCTTATAACTGGCGTAGATGCTATCGAGTAAAACGCCACTCGCGACGGCTTCTCCGTGGCTGATTTTAAAGCAGGACATCAGCTCGATTTTATGTGCGCTCCAATGGCCGAAATCAAGCGGCCTTGCGCGGCCGTATTCGAAAGGATCTCCGTTGGAACGGATGTGCGAGAGATGCTCGTCGGCACAGCGGAAGACGAGATGCTCCATCGCCGCCGCATCGCGCGCCGGGAATTTCGTGGCATTTTCGCACAACCAATCGAAAAACCCCGTATCGCGAATGATCGCGACCTTCCACGCTTCTGCCACGCCGCAGAGCCAGTCGCGTTGCGGCAGCGTGATGAGAAAACGGAAGTCGTTCAACACGGCAAACGGTGGAGCAAAGCTGCCGACCGCGTTTTTTCCACCGAGATAATTCACGCCGTTTTTCACCCCGACACCGGCGTCGTTTTGTCCGAGCACGGTTGTGGGCACGCGGACCTGGCGGAGCCCGCGATGCACGAGCGCAGCGGCAAGTCCGACTGCATCCATCACGGCCCCACCGCCGACGATCACGATGAACGACTGCCGGTCGATGTGCCGCTCCAGCATCTGCCGCATAAAGCCTTCGACGAGCGAGAAGTCGTTCTTCACCGCCTCGCCCCCAGGCACCACGACGACCTCACCGGCGAGCTCCAGAGCGGTCGCATGCGCGGTAAAGTAAGCCGCGATTTCCGAGACGAGTCCGGGCCGCGCTTTGGCAACGTGACCGTCCACGAAAACCAATGCACGCGCCCTCCGTTGTTCGTGAAGTCGTCCCAACGTCTGAACGAGCACCTGGTTTTGCGGTTCGAAAAGCCCGTGCGTGAAAGTCACGGGGAACTCCCACGACACGGCGATGCTCTGCTGAATGGTGCGGGTCTCCGTGCTCATCGGCGGTCCATCCAATTGCGCACGGCGAGCGATAGTTCGAGATGGGTGGCTGGAGCCGTCTCAAACTTCAGCGACGAACTCCACGCGATCTCCATACCCTTCCGGTTGCTTCCGTGGGTTCCGTGGATTTTGTCGGTATTGAAACTCACCGTGCCCGGCGGCCAGCCGAAATAGAGCTCGCAGGGATCGTATCCCGGCTTGTTGTGAATATCGACATGCCCCGCAAAATCCGGCGCTTCCGACTTATCCGTGAACCACGGATACGCGAACCACGTTCCGGGTGCGGCAGTGATGATCAGATCGCCGCTCCGGCGATGCGCCAGCCCCCTCGCGGCCTGCTCGTCCTTGCCAAAAATGTCCTCAACTCCCGGCAAAGTCGCCAACGCTTCACGCGCTGCCACGACGGACGCCGCATCCCGGCAATACACGTGAGCAAGGCCGTGGTCACTCACCGCAAAAGCCCGGCCGCTGTAGAAATCCGGATACAACATTCCCTTCACATCACGCGTGCCAAAGAGCCCAGCCTCACGCAGTCGCCGGTTGGGGAAAACGGCCCCATGCTTCACCGTCTCGATCGCGTAATCACCAAACACCAGCCAGTCGTAGCCGCACGCATCCGCAGCCGCTTTCAAACGCGTGAGATAGCCGAGCGTGACGTCTATCGATTTGTTCGCCTGCTTCGAGTGCGGGCCGTGGCGCTGCAAATCGTAGTCGAGATGCGGGATGTAAGTGAACAGCGCATCCGGCGCGACATCAGGCATCTCCATCACCGCGCAAATCGCCTCTACGATCCAGTCGCTCGACTTGTGATTCGCCAGCGGGCCCCAGTAATTCATCAGATTAAATGGACGCCCCACGCGCTCGTTGATGCGCGTCTCCAGTTCCGCCGGCTGTGTATGGCAGCTTTGAATCATCCCGCCGCTGTGCTTGTGGACAGGCCACGGCGAGACGACGAGGTCCACATTTTCTCCCAGCGACTGCTGCCAGAACATCATGCCGACGGAATTCCCGCGCGCCCGGAAGTCATCCCAAATCCGCGGTCCCTCGACCAGTCGCGAGGCCTGCTCCCAAAACATCACCTTCCGCAAATCCTCGAAGAAGAGCCCGTTGGCCACCAGACCATGGTCGCCAGTGGGGCGCCCGGTTCGGAAGCTCGCCTGAACAGGGCAAGTGACGGCAGGGAAAATACTTTCCGCCGGTTGAAATTCCGGAAGGTGCGACACCAGGTTCCATCCCAGTGCCGCGACATCGACGATGAGCAGCTTGCGTTTGTCAGGCATTATAAAAGGCGGAGAGAGAACCAGCTTCCGCGCAAATTGCTAGCGGCGGTGTGAGGAAACTTTCGAAACGACGATTACCGCAACAGCTCGGAGTGCAAAAGGGAACGATTTCTCACTCTCGTGATCCACTGGCTAAACAGCGCGTTCGCCCTGCTCTTCTGTGCGAATACGGATGGCCTGCTCCACCTGCATGATGAATATCTTTCCGTCTCCGATCTTACCGGTCTTCGCTGCTTTTACGATTGCCTCCACGGCTTTGTCGCAAGTGTCGTCGGCGACGACCACTTCGAGTTTGATCTTCGGGAGAAAGTCCACGGTGTATTCGCTGCCGCGATAAATTTCCGTGTGACCTTTCTGGCGGCCAAATCCTTTCACCTCGGTGACGGTCATGCCCTCGATGCCGATGTCGGCGAGCGCGGTTTTCACTTCTTCGAGCTTGAAGGGTTTGATGATGGCTTCGATTTTCTTCATGAGATGAGTTGTATCATTTAATTGGGAAAAGCAAGGCGATGAAACGGAATCGCCCCGCATCTTTTATTATGTCTCGATATATCCTTCCTCGCCATGGTCCGCGAGATCGAGCCCCTGCTCTTCGTCCTCCTGCGACGGGCGGACTCCGATCAGCGCCTTCACCACATAGAAAAGTACCGTCGTAGCCAGCATCGACCACACAATCATGATGAGCGACGCTTTCAACTGCTCCAGCCACAGCCCGTTGCCGCAGAGTTTGCCGAGATTGTTCGAGAGGTTCGGGTTGAAATGAGGGTCTGCAAAAACTCCCGCAAGAATCGTCCCAACGGTGCCGCCGACTGCATGGACTCCGAATGTGTCGAGCGCGTCGTCGTAGCCAAACTTCGCCTTCAATTTCGCGCACGCGTACCACGTTGTGACTCCGGCAAAAAACCCAATCACAACCGCCGAACCGGGGCTCACAAAACCACTTGCGGGAGTGATCGTCGCCAGACCGGCCACCGCACCGGAACACATTCCCAGCATGCTCGGTTTGCCACGGTGAAACCACTCGATGGCGGCCCACACAATGCACCCCACCGCCGCCGAGAGCGTCGTGGAAACAAACGCCGTCGTTGCCTCGCGGCTGACCGCCACTGCGGAACCCGCATTGAACCCATACCAGCCGACCCAAAGCATTCCGGTCCCCGCCATGCAGAGCACCATGCTGTGCGGCGGCATTGGCGCACGGCCGAACTCCCGACGTTTCCCCAGCAAAATACACAGCATCAGCGCCGACCATCCACTCGTGATGTGAACGACGATACCTCCGGCGAAATCGATCGCGTGGACTTTCGCATCCGCATTGGCCATTCCATTAAAAAGCCCTCCGTCGCCCCACAAAAGATGCGCCGCCGGGAAATATACCACGAACATCCAGAGCACGCTGAACAGCATCACGGCGGAAAATTTCATCCGTTCCGCCACCGCACCGATGGTGAGCGCAGGCGTGATGATCGCAAACGTGAGCTGATAAATCGCCCAGATGTTGTGCGACACCCAGTTCGAGTAAGTCCGGTTCGGCTCAAACTCCACGCCTTTGAAAAACGCAAACTCCGTTCCGCCCAGCACTCCTCCTTTTCCAAATGTCAGCGAGTATCCAATGGCCCACCAAATCACCGTAACGACCGCCGTGAGCCCGAGACACTGCGCGAGGATGGAGAGCACATTCTTCCTCCGCACCAGCCCTCCATAGAACAACGCCAGACCCGGCAGTGTCATGAAAAGCACGAGCGCCGAACTGACCATGATCCACGTGTTGTGCGCCGGAGCCGCGTTTTTTTCCAAAACGCTGCCGGCACTCGGCGCACTGTTCGTTTCCACCGCCAGAAGGTCGGCCACTTGTTGCTTCAACAGCTTTACCTCCGCGGCAAGATCAGGCGCTTGCGCTGCTGCTGCGGGCTGCGGAGCGGCTGCGGGTTCTTGGGCGTGGGAAGCGAGCGGAGCGCTCAAGCAGAGCGCAGCCATGCCCGCCACGATGGCGAGTTTTTTAAACATGTAGTGTAGGATGGATGGCCGGCGACGGAGCCCCAGAAATTACCGTCGGCCGAGATATTGTCGCAGTGGGTGAGGAAACACTGGTGCCCATGGCGACGCCGCGGGAATAGGCGGAGTCGCTCTGCGAGGCAAGGGAGATTTACAAAGCTTGCGACTAGTCGCCACTCAACAGTCACAAATCACAGCCGATAAACACGCTCGCTTTACCTTCACACGACGACTGACAGAGCGCTAGACCTTTGTCCGCCCCGAAAGCGCGCGACTCAGCGTCAACTCATCTGCGTATTCGAGCCCACCTCCGGCAGGGAGTCCCTGCGCCAGTCGCGTCACACTCACCGAAAACTCACGCAGCAGGCCTGCGATATAATTTGCCGTCGCCTCCCCCTCCACATCGGAGCCGAGCGCAAAAATAATCTCCTGCGGAGTTTCGGCCCTCACCCGCGCGATGAGTTCCGCGATTCGCAGATGCTCGGGTCCGATATGCTCCAGCGGTGAGATACGCCCGCCGAGCGCGTGATAGCGACCGCGAAAACGGCCGGTTCTTTCGAGCGGCAGAACGTCGGTCGGCTGCTCCACGACGCACAGCACCGAGCGATCTCGCGTGTCATCTGCGCAGAATTCACAAAGCTCCGCTTCGGTAAAAAATCCACAGCAACTGCATGGGCGAATGCGCTCGCTCACTGCGGCGATTGCGGCGGCCACGTCCGCAGAACGGGCATCACGGCTTTGCACCATCCAAAGAGCGATGCGCTCGGCGCTGCGCGGGCCGATGCCGGGAAGCCGTTTTAGCTCTCCGACCAGCACGCGGATGGGCAATGGATAATGCGTCGTTTTCAAAGTCGTGAGCGATTCCAATCGAGCAATGGCACTCCCGCACGCAGTTGCTCAATGCGCTGGATATAAAACTCGCTCGGCCCGTCACTGCCCGTGATCTCGCGGGCCGAACAGAATTGCGCGAGCGCCTCGGCCCAGCGTTGTCCGCGGTAAAAGATGACGCCTTTCCAAAAGTGGTCGCGCCGCAGCGACTCCGATTCCGGCAGACCGCCCGCCAGCCCCAGAAGCTCGAACACTTCCTCCCGCTGCATCGGATCGGCAAACCGTTGGATCAACTCCATCGGCCGCACTTCCACCGAGCCCTCGGCTGCATTGAAGGTCGAAGCGCCCACCAAAATCCGCGAGCCGTAAATCGTGTTCGCGATGCACAGCCTCCGCGCAAATTCGACGGACTCCCCCGTCACGCTGAACGTGCCCATTCTCCCCGAACCATAAGCCGCCATGATCATCTCGCCGGAGTTAATCCCGATGCGATAGTCGAACATCCGCCCCCAGACCTGATGGCATTCCTGGTTCACCGCATCGAGCCTCTCCGCAAGCGCAAGAGCCGCCTCGCAAGCCCGCAGCGGATGCGCACCGTCCGGAAGCGGCGCGCCAAAAACCACCCGCAACGTCTCGCCGTCGCACTCATCGAGGTATGCTCCTTTCTCCACCAGCAAATCGGCGGAATTGCGGAGAAACGAGTTCATCATCGCGACGTAGTCATTGATGCGCATCGCGCCAACCAGTTGCTCGTGGTTGAAAACCTCGCAAACCATCACGCTCGCGTCCCGCTCCTCGCCTTCAAACTTCAGCGGCAAATCGCAATCGAGCAGCGAGTTGAACGTCGATGCCGAAACTCGATCGCCGAGGAGTCGATGGATTTCCTGTTTCCGGCGCCCCGGCGGTGATTGCGAGTAAATGAACCCGAATAGGAACGCGAAACCGATCGCGCACATCGTGCCCACCGGGCTGAAGTATACGTCGAACATATCGGCCACCCATGTCATCGTCGCACACTCCGCGAGGGCTACAAGAGCCACCACAAATTTCAGCGACGCCCTGCCGATGTCGATAGTTGTCCACGCGATGCCCATGCTCGCAAAAAGCATCAGCACATATTGCAGAAGGCGCTCCACGGTCGGGGGCGACGGCTGCTCGATGAATATCGCGAGCCCTGCATCCAGCCCGCGAAAAGCGCCAAGCTCAAAGAGCCCCGCAGAGAGGAGAAAGGCGAGAACGCCGCAGATGATGGATGCTTTTAGGTAACGCAACGGCAGCGATGTAGCATGGTGAAAGCACGCCGCGCAAGGGCGCTGAAAACAAATAGATTACGATTGTCCGAACACTGCATCCACAAGCCGCAGAGACTTCGGCCCGGGAAGCACGCCCGGCTCCATTTGGTTCATCACATAGGCGAATGCGATCCGGTTTTCGGGGTCGGCAAAAGCCATGCTCCCGCCCGCACCCGGATGCCCGAATGCACGGAGCGACGGACCAAAATGCTGCCGCTCTTTATTCCCGTCCGCGCCAACAGGGTCGCGCATGAAGCCCGCGGAAAATGCGGTTTCCATGTGCAACACACGGTCGTCACCTTGCGTGAGCGTGGTCGTCATCCAGTCGAGCGTCCACGGCTCAAAAAAGCGCCGCCCCTCCAGCGAACCGCCGCTCGCGAGCATCGCATAAAATTTTCCAAGCGCGTGCGCAGTGCCGATTCCGCCAAAGCCCGGAAACGAAGCCGCGCGGGCCTCCGGCGTGTTGAGCGTGGCGACTCCGTGCAGCCCCTTCGGCGAACCGAAAGCGCGAATCGTGAACGAACCCGGCGTGGCAAACGCCGTATAAAAGCGGTCATTCGGCGGAGCGTTTTTCGCTGGGAAAACACTCGCGACGCTGTCCTGCATCGTGTCCGGGATTCCCATCCAGAAATCGAGCCCAAGTGGCTCTGCAAAAATCGAGCGCCAGTATTCACCCAGCTCGCGCCCCGTGATTCTGCGGACCAGCTCATCGAGCAGAAAACCAAACACGCGCGGCCCGTATCCATGCCCCGCCCCCCGCTCCCAGTGAATCTCCTGCGCCGCAATCGCCGCCGCGACCGACGCGTGATCATACACCGAAGCCTGACGATCCAGCACCGGCACACCCGACTGATGCGACAGCGCCTGCCCCAAAGTGATCTCCCCTTTTCCCGCTGTCGCAAACTCCGGCCATACCTCCGCGACCCGCGTCTCTAAATGCAATCCGTGCTCCTGCATCGCATGGAGAACGCAAGCCGCCGCCGGCCCTTTCGTCGCGCTCCATACAAGCACCGGCGTCTGCGCAGTCCACGGTCGAGTTTGCTGACGGTCACACCACCCGCCGGCCAGCGACACGATTTCCGCACCATCCTTCCATACGCTCAGGCTCGCACCAAGCTCACCAAATTGAGTGAAGTTTTCAGCAAAGAGGGCCGTGATGTGTTCGATGTTCATTCTTTTCTGTTCACGACGTGTGAATGCGCATTCCGACGGAATCCCTCAATCAAATTGAAGGCCCTCGCAACGAACCTCGTCTCATCGAACGGCACGCCGCGACCTGCAATCCCCTACCGCGCTGCGAATTGGCTTTCAGATGCGCAGCAAAAGTGCTCTAATAATAGCACTGGCGACGATGCTCCTTTAAAAACTTCTAACGGAGCGAAAGATCCCGACTCTAAGTCGTAGCTCGTCCCGATTGAAGAACATCGCAAACACGCAGCGCAAATCATTGATATGAACACGAACGATAAATCAAAAATCACCGGCACCTGGAACGATGACCCGATGCACTTTCTCCGTCCGAAAGGCATGGGGCGGCGCAGTTTTTTGCAGGTCGGCATGGTGGCGGGGCTGGGGCTGACGCTGGGGGATTTCTTCCGGATGCAGGCGCGGGGGGAGATCAAAAACTACGAGTCGAAGGAGGGGAAGGCGAAGAGCATTATCCATATCTTCCTGCCGGGCGGTATGGCGCATCAGGAATCGTGGGACCCGAAGCCGTATGCGCCGGTGGAGTATCGCGGGCCGCTGGGGACGGTGGCGACGAAGGTGGATGGGCTGCTTTTTTCGCAGAATCTGGCGAAGACGGCGCAGGTGGCGGATAAGATCACGGTGTGCCGCTCGATGACGCACGGCGAGGCGGCGCATGAGCGCGGGACGCACAATATGTTCACGGGTTACCGGCCGAGTCCGGCGCTGTCGTATCCGTCGTTTGGCTCGGTGATTTCGCATGAGTTCGGGCCGCGGAAGAATCTGCCGCCGTATGTGTGCATCCCGGGGATGCCCAATGAGTTTGCGGGGACGGGCTATCTCAGCTCGGCTTACGGGCCTTTCTCGCTGGGCTCGGACCCGGCGGATGCGGGCTTTCAGGTGAAGGACTTGGTGCTGCCCGGCGGGATGTCTGCGGAGCGGTTCTCGAAGTCGCAGACGATGCTGAAGTCGGTGGATGCGCATTTTCGCAACCTAGAAAAATCGGACGCGCTGGATGCGATGGATACTTTCTACCAACGCGCTTACGGGCTGCTGTCGTCGGCGGAGGCGCGCGAGGCATTCAATATGAAGGCGGAGCCGGATGCGCTGAAGGATGCGTACGGGCGGAATGCGGCGGGGCAGCGGATGCTGTTGGCGCGGCGGCTGGTGGAATCCGGGGTGCGGATGGTGTCGCTGACGTTTGGCGGCTGGGATCATCACGACAATATCGCGGGTGCCATCAATGGGCAGATGCCGCCGTTTGACCAAGCGTTTGCGATGCTGATTACGGACCTGGCGCAGCGCGGGCTGCTGGATTCGACGCTGGTCGTGGTGAGCAGCGAGTTTGGGCGCACGCCAAAGATCAACGCGACGGCGGGCCGCGATCATTGGCCAAAGGTGTTCAGCGTGGTGCTTGCCGGCGGCGGCATCAAGCAGGGGTATGTATATGGGTCGTCGGACGCGACGGCGTCGGAGCCGGACGAGAAACCGCTAACGGTGGAGGACTTTGCGACGACGATTTACCATCAACTCGGCATTGTCGCGGACAAGGAGCTGATGGCACCGGGCGACCGGCCCATCGAGATCGTGGACGGCGGGCAGGTGCTGAAAGATCTCATCGCTTAGTTTTTCAAAATGAAACTGCCACTGCTTCTCCGCTGCTTCTCAGCGGCGCTCGTGTATTGCGCCGCGGCGCTCCATGCGGCTTCGCCGAATCTCACCATCGTCACGCCACGCGGCATCCAGCGCGGGATGGAGGCGGAGGCGGTCTTCCACGGCGCGCGGCTCGGCGATGCGCAGGAGGTTTTGTTTTACGAGCCGGGCTTCACGGTCGTCTCGATGGACGGCGCGAATCCCGCGCAGCTCAAGGTGAAGCTGAAGCTGGACCCGACGGCGCGGCTCGGCACGCACATCGTGCGCGTGCGGACGGCGGGCGGCATCTCGGAGGCGGCGACGCTTTCCGTCGGGCAGTATCCGGTGGCGGAGGAAAAGGAGCCGAACAACGACTTCGCCGCGCCGCAGAAGGTCGCGCTGAACACGAGCGTCCACGGCATCGCGGACAACGAGGACATTGATTACTATTTGATCGAGGCGAAGAAGGACCAGCGCATCACGGCGGAGGTCGAGGCGATGCGGCTCGGGTCGGCGCTCGTGGATTGCTACGTGGCGATTTTGGATATGAAGCGGTTCGAGCTGGCGGTGTCGGACGACTCGGCGCTGGCGTTGCAGGACCCGGTCGCATCCATCATCGCACCAGTGGATGGGACCTACGTGATCGCGGTGCGCGAGAGCAGCTACGCGGGGAATGGCGGGAGCCGCTACGTGCTGCACTTGGGCGAAGCGCCGCGCCCGCTCATGCCGTATCCGGCGGGCGGAAAAGCGGGCGAGGAGATCGAGGTGAAGCTGCTCGGCGACGTGCGCGGGCCGGTGACACAGAAGATCAAACTGCCGGCAAAGACGGGCGATTTCGACCACTACTTCACGCAGGACGGACAGTCGGTGCCATCGCCAAACAAGCTGCGCGTGTCGCCGTTTGGGAACGTGCTGGAAGTCGAGCCCAACAACACCGCCGCCGAGGCAACGAAGACCGCGGAGGCGCTGCCGCTGGCGTTCAACGGCATCGTCGAGAAGGCGGGCGACATTGATTTCTTCCGCTTCACCGCGAAGGCCGGGCAGACGTTTGACGTTCGCTGCGTGGCGCGCGGCGTGCGTTCGCCGCTGGATTCCGTGCTCACCATTCACAAAGGCGACGGCGGGCAAATCGCCGACAACGACGATGCGGGCGGGCCTGACAGCCAGGTGCGCTGGGCCGCGCCGGCGGATGGCGAATACCTCGTGGCTGTGCGCGACCACCTCGGCAAAGGCGGCGCGGATTATGTGTATCGCGTGGAGTTCAAGCCGGTCGCCGCGAGCCTGACGCTCGGCATCCCCGAATACGCGCGCAATAGTCAGGAGCGCAATTCCGTCGCCGTCCCGCGCGGCAACCGCTTCGCGACGCTCATCCGCGTGGGACGCGCCGACTTCGCGGGCGACGTTTCTTTTTCCGCGCCGGAACTGCCCGCGGGCCTGACGATGAAGAACGATGTGATCGCCGGAAACGTGAACGAAACGGTGGCCGTTTTCGAAGCCGCGCCGGACGCGCCGGTCGCCGCGAAGCTCGTCGCGCTCGCCGGGGAAAATGTGGCGAACAAG
Source organism: Verrucomicrobiaceae bacterium (assembly GCA_043755735.1). Lineage (GTDB taxonomy): Bacteria > Verrucomicrobiota > Verrucomicrobiia > Chthoniobacterales > Chthoniobacteraceae > SXWH01. The sequence continues at coordinate 22,914 of JAYUSJ010000417.1, forward strand.
GCCATCACCGGCGGCTTCGTGCAGTCGCTCGACCTCGTCTATGGCCCGCCGAACAACACCGTGTATTACCGCCAGGCCGTAGAGCGCATGGCCGTCGCGGTGACCGAGGAGGTGCCGTTCAAGATCGACATCATCGAGCCGAAAGTGCCGCTCGTGCAGGGCGGCTCGATGAATCTCAAAGTCGTCGCGACGCGCAAGGAGGGCTTCAAAGCGCCCATCACGCTGCGGATGCTGTGGAATCCGCCGGGCGTGGGCTCGGCAAACGAGGTCGCGATTCCCGAGGGCCAGACCGAGGCGCTGTATCCCGTGAACGCAAATGGCGACGCGGCGATTCGCGTGTGGAAAACGGCCATCCTCGCCGTGAGCGACGCGGGCAAAGGCCCCGTGTGGACGTCATCACAGCTCGCCTCGCTGAATGTCTCCGCGCCATTTCTCGCGATGCAAATCCCGATGGCCGCAGGCGAGCAGGGCAAACCCTCGGCGGTGCTTTGCAAAATCCAGCAACTCCAGCCGTTCGACGGCGAGGCGCAGGTGCAGCTCGTCGGGCTGCCGCCAAAGGTAACCATCGAGAAGAATCCGCTGCCCATCACGAAAGCGAGCGCCGACGTGACGTTCAACGCCACGCTCGCAGCCGACGCGCCCGTCGGGCAGCACAAGTCGCTCTTTTGCCAGATCATCGTGATGAAGGACGGCGAGCCCATCGTCCACAACGTCGGCGGTGGCGGCGTGCTGCGAATCGACGAACCGCCCGCGCCAAAACCAAACGCCCCCGCACCACCACCAGTCGCAGTCGCAGTCGCGCCCGCACCCGCACCCGCACCGGCTGTTGCCGCTGCGCCGCCAAAGCCGCTCTCACGTCTCGAAAAACTGCGCCTCGAAGCCGCCGAAGCCCGCGCCGCGCAAAAATGAGGACCTTCGAACCTTGCCGAATTCAGCCTGAACCGCGCAGCGGCTCGTTGGCCGCAAACCGCACCATAAGAAACCCAATGAGAATATTTCGCGTTTTCCTTTTTGGTCTTTGTTTCGTCATTACCGGTTGCGCGGGAATTTCCGGAAACAGCCTTACCCGAGACGGGGGCACGCTGTGGGACAGAGAGCGCGAACGCGAGGGCATCGAATACCAGGTGCGCGGAATGAGCACGGAATCCACCACGGACGATGGGGTGCCGGACATAGAGAGCGACCGCGATAAGTGTGAGCGGGATAAACGTGACCGGGACAAGCATGACCGGAATAAGTGCGACCGCGACCGTGATAAGCACGACGGAAACAATCGGCCCAAATGAACGCAACTCCTGACCATCGAACGATGCTGTGCTCAAGTCGGATTCACCTGTCCAGTGATTTGCAGCCCGGAGGAACTTTTGGAATCATCCAACCCATGCAACCGAATCCAATTCTCAACGAAATCCGGAAGACTCGCGATGACATGGCCCGCGCCGCTGGCTTCGACGTGCGAAAGTTTATGGACGCCATCCGCGATCGTGAACGCGCCGCCGCCGCTTGTGGAGTCTCTTACGCCTCGCCAGTCCCAGCTTCGGAGGAATCCTGCACGGTCCGCGAAGATCCACCAAAGCCCTGACCACTCCAACATTTTTCATGAAACTCCATCCGCGTATTCTCTCGATTCTTTTTGCGACCTTCGCGGTCGCCGCGCCTGCATCCGCCGAGCGCACGCTCGCGAAGGTTGAGGTCTTTCCGGACTCCGTCGCGCTGCTCCATGCTCGCGACCGGCAGAGCATGGTCGTACAGGCGACTTACAGCGACGGCGTCACTCGCGACATCACGACCGAGGCGAAATTCACCTTCGCAAATCCCGCGCTCGTGAAGCTGTCGGACGGTCTCATCACGCCCGCTGCGGATGGCGCGACGGAGCTGAAGATCGAGTTTCAGGACAAGGCGCTGACCGTTCCCGTGAGTGTGAAGGACGCAGTCATCGAGCGTGTGATCAGTTTCAAAAACGACGTGATGCCCGTCTTCATGCGCGTCGGTTGCAACACGGGTTCGTGTCACGGCGCCGCGCGTGGGAAGGACGGCTTCCGTTTGTCGCTTTTCGGCTACGACCCGGACGGCGACCACCAGCGCATCACGCGTGAAATGGCAGCGCGCCGCGTGAATCTCGCGCTGCCCGAGGAGTCGCTCATGGTGCTGAAGAGCATTAACGCCGTGAATCACACGGGCGGCGAACTTTTCAAAAAAGGTGACCCCGAATATCACACGTTTGTCCGCTGGCTCGCCGCCGGTGTGCCGAACGATCCGCCGGACGTCATCAAGCCCCTCTCGATGGAGATCCTGCCGCGCCAGGCCGTGCTCGAAGGCGAAGGCGCAGCGCAGCGCATGACGGTGCGCGCAAAGTATTCAGACGGCTCGATGCGCGATGTCACGAGCCTCTGCCTTTTCCAATCGAACAACGACACGTCGGCGAAAATCGACCGCGCCGGCCGCGTGACTGCGGGCCAGCGCGGTGAGGCGTTCGTCATGGCGAGGTTCGCGACATTTACCGTCGGCTCGCAAGTCATCGTCATCCCGAAAGACGCGCCATTCGCATGGCCGACCGTGCCGGAAAACAACTACGTGGACGGCCTCGTTTTCAACAAACACAAGAAATTGCGCATTACGCCCTCGGAGCTCTGCAGCGACGAAGTCTTCCTCCGCCGAGCGTCACTCGACATCACCGGCGTGCTGCCCACGCCCGCGGAGTTCGACCGCTTCGTCGCCGATGCCGACCCAAAGAAACGCGACAAGCTCGTGGACGAACTGCTCGGGCGGAAAGAATTCATCGAGCTGTGGGTGATGAAGTTTTCCGAGCTGCTGAAAATCCGCAGCGATGGAAACGTGCGGATGAGCTACAAGGCGACGCTGCTCTATTTCAATTGGCTGAATGAGAAGCTGTCGAAAAATGTGCCGATGAACGAAATCGTGCGCGACCTGCTCTCGGCGAGCGGCGGCTCGTTTAATAATCCCTCGACGAACTACTATCAGGTCGAGCAGGAGACGCTGAAAATCTCGGAGAACACGGCCCAGGTTTTCATGGGAATGCGGATGCAGTGCGCGCAGTGCCACAACCATCCGTTCGACCGCTGGACGATGGACGACTACTACAGCTTCGCCGCGTTCTTCAGCCAGATCGGGCGCAAAGGTGCGGAAGATCCCGGCGAGCGCATCGTCTTCAATTCCGGCGGCGGTGAAGTCACGCATCCGGTCGGCGGACGCGCGATGCCGCCGAAATTCCTCGGCGCGGAAGTACCGGATGTCGCGGGCAAGGATCGCCGAAAGGTGCTGGGCGAATGGCTGGCATCGCCGCAAAATCCGTTTTTCGCGCGGAACCTCGTGAACATCGTGTGGGCGCACTTCCTCGGGCGCGGCATCATCGAGCCGGTGGACGACGTGCGAATCAGCAATCCCGCAGCAAACCCCGAGCTGCTCGACGAACTCGCGAAGCGCTTCACGGAATACAATTACGACTTCAAGAAGATCGTCGCCGACATCTGCAAATCGCGCACCTACCAGCTCTCGTCGCAGCCGAATGAATCGAACAAACTCGACACGAAAAACTACACGCGCGCAGGCATCCGCCGCATCCGCGCCGAAGTGCTGCTCGATACGATTTCGCAGGTCACGGACACAAAGAACAAATTTCAGGGTCTGCCGCTCGGCGCCCGCGCAGTGCAGATCGCGGATGGAAATGTGAACACTTACTTCCTCACCACGTTTGGCCGCGCGAAGCGTGAGACCGTGTGCTCGTGCGAAGTCATCATGGAGCCGAATCTTTCGCAGGCGCTCCACCTCATGCTCGGCGACACCGTGAACGGCCGCATCGGGCAGGGCGGCGTGGTCGCGAAGCATCTCAAGGACGGCAAAACGCCGGAGCAAATCCTCGAAGACCTCTACGTCCGCTGTTTCAGCCGCAAGCCGACTGCTGTGGAAAGGGCCGATCTTTTAAAGCAGATCGAAGCGGAGCCAAACAAACAGGAGGCGTTCGACAACCTCTTCTGGGCGCTGCTCAACGCGAAGGAATTTGTCTTCAACCACTGAGCATTTTCGCATGAAGAAAACATCCACTCGCACTGCCGCCGTCGTGCTCCTCTGCGGCATCGCTGCGCCCGCATTTTCTGCCGACGGCCCGAAGGTCACGTTCGAGGATCACGTGCTGCCCATTTTCAAAAATAGCTGCAACAACTGCCACAACCCCGACAAGAGAAAGGGCGACCTCGATGCGTCGTCGTTCAATGGCTGATGGCCGGCGGCGGCAGCGGCAAGGTCGTGATGACTGAAGACGCGGGCGGCAGTCTGCTGTGGAAACTCATCAACCACACCGAGGAGCCAAAAATGCCGCCAAAGGCTGCGAAGCTCAGCGATGCGGAACTCGCGACGATCAAGCAATGGATTGATGGCGGCCTTTTGGAAAACAGCGGCGCCAAAGCCATCGTGAGTAAAAAGCCGAAGATGGATTTTTCGCTCAAGACCGTATCGAGCGGAAAACCCGAGGGCCCGCCGCCCATGCCGAACGGCGACCTGCTGCTGGAGCCGCCAGTGGTCGCCTCACGCGCTGGAGCGATTCCCGCGATTGCCGCGAGTCCGTGGGCACCGCTGGTCGCGGTCGCTGGACAACGGCAGGTGATTCTTTACCACGTCGACACGCTCGCCATAGAGGGCGTGCTGCCATTTCCCGAGGGCTATCCGTATGTGCTGAAGTTCAGCCAGAACGGGCAGTTGCTCATGGCCGGCGGCGGCGTCGGTGCAAAGCTCGGCAAGGTCGTCGTTTTTAATGTCGCGACAGGAAAACGCATCGCGGAAGTCGGCAATGAATTCGAGAGCGTGCTCGCTGCGGACATCTCGCCCGACCAATCGCAAATCGCGCTCGGCGGGCCATCGAAGCTCGTGCGCATTTATTCCACCGCGACGGGCGAGTTGCTGCACACGATCAAAAAGCACACCGATTGGGTGACGGCGCTGGCGTTCAGCGCGGACGGCGTGCTGCTCTGCACCGGCGACCGTGCGGGCGGCGTGCACGTGTGGGAGTCGGGCACTGCGAAGCAATACAGCGAGCTGAAAGCGCACACGGCGTGCGTCACTGACATCGCGTGGCGGGATGATTCCGGGCTCGTCGCGACGACCGGCGAAGACGGGCAAATCATGCTTTGGGAAATGGAGAACAGCAGCCGCGTGAAGAACTGGGCTGCTCACGGCGGCGGTTCCGCATCGGTGCGGTTTGCGCACGACGGACGGCTCGTTTCCACCGGACGCGACAAGACGACGAAGCTCTGGGATGCAGCGGGCGCGCAGCAGCGGGCCTTCGACGCGCACGCCGACATCGCGATGACCGCCGCCATTTCGCACGACATGGGGAAAGTCATCTCCGGCGATTTCAGTGGCGAAGTCCGCGTGTGGAACGCGGCAGACGGAAAGCTCATCGGCAAACTCGACGCCAATCCTCCAGCCCTCGCCACGCGCCTCGACGCCGACACCAAACAACTCGCCGCAGCCCAAGCCGCGCAAGCTGCGCTGGTCGCCGCGCACACCGCTGCGGCGGACGCGATGACGAAGGCCGCCGCTGCATTTGAAATCGCCAAGAAAACCGCCGCCGATACCGCTGCCGCGGCCAAGGTCGCTGAGGCATCGCTCGCCACCGCAAAGCAAACCCAAGCCACTGCCCTTGCCGCACGCGACGCCGCGCAAAAGGACGACGCCGCAAAGAAAGCCGCGCTCGATTCCAGCGCCGCCGCCCTCGCAGCCGCGCAGCAAACCCTCACGCAATCCCAAGCTGCGGCAAAGGCTGCGCCAGCCCCCGAAGCCGAAGCAAAAGCGAAAGCAGACGAAACCGCTGCTGCTGCCGCACAAGCTGCTTCCACCGCTGCGCAAGCCGCCCACGCCACCGCGCAGAAAGCGGTCGCCGACACCACCGCCGTGCTGACCGCCGCCGAGGCTGGGATCAAAGCAAGCACCGACGCCCTCACCGCAGCGGCAGCAACAGCCGACGCAGCCGCCAAAGCCGTCCCGCCCGCCGAAGCGCAGGCCAAAGCCGCGACCGACGCACTCGCCGGAGCGAAAGCAAACCTCGACGCTTCCGTCGCCCAAATCGCCGCACTCGAAAAAAACGCCGCCCGCTGGAAAGCCGCGCAGTTTAATCTGCAAGTCTTTGCCGCAGCCGACGAAGTTGAGAAAAAGGAAACCGCCGCGAATGCCGCGATCGCCAACGCCGACGCGCTGAAAGCCGTCGCCGACAAGGCCGCCGCCGCCATCGCTGCCACCCAAAAAGCCATCGCCGACGCTCCGGCCACGATCGCTGCGAGCGCCGAAGTTACAGCGAAATCCAAACTCGCCCTCGACGCCGCGAACGCCGCCGTCGCGACCCTCAAAGCCGACGTCGCCGCCAAACAAGCCGATGCCGCTGCGAAGCTCGCCGGCTACAACGCCGCCACCGCAGAAATCGCCAAATCCCAAGGCATCTTAAAATCTGCGCAGGACAACACCGTGAGCGCCGACGCCGCCAGCAAAGCCGCTGCCGACGCCGCTTCAAAAGCCAAAGCCCTCGCCGACGCCAACGCCACCATCCCGGCCCTCGTCGAAGCCTCGACGAAAGCCCAACAAGCCGCCGCAGATTCTGCCGCCGCGCTCGATTCCTCGCGCAAAGCCGTCGCCGAACTCGAAGCGCTCATCAAACGCAACACCGACGCCCAAACCGCAGCCAAAGCCGCCTCCGACGCAGCCAACGCCGCCGTCGCCACCGCGCAAGCCGCATCGGACAAGCAACCCACCGTCATCAAAGAAGCCGAAGCTGCCCTGACCGCAACCGTGGACGCCCTCACCAAAGCCGTCGCAGCCAAAGACGATCTCCCGAAAACCCTCCCCACCCTCGAAGCCGCCGCCGCCAAAGCCGCAGCCGCATCGACCGAGGCCCGCGCCGCCGCGGACAAAGCCGCCGCTGAAATCCCGCCGGTGAAACAGAAGCAGGACGCACTCGCCGCAGAGTATCAAAAGCTGAAACCGAAGGGGTGAAGCGACTTGGGCCGGAGCATGGAACGAACCGGTCTCTCAACGAGGCGGTCATTCGGAGATTTCGAAGCACTTGGTGAAGCGGACGAAAGCTGCGGCATGGTGAATCCGTTTCGTTCCAGCCATCGTTTTAATAGCTCTGCAGTATGAAGATCCTTTGTTTCGCTCTTTTGCTCGCCGCCGCTATCGCTTCGTTTGCGGAGAATCAGGCTTACCCTCCCCACGCAAACGTTGTCGATGTCACCAAGCCACCCTACTCCGCGAAGGGCGATGGGAAGACTGATGATACGGATGCGCTTCAGAATGCGCTGAATGCGAACGTCGGTAAGCGTCACGCGCAGCTCCGTCTGAGTTCGGTCGCCGCAGATTGCGTAATCCATACATTACGCAATCTATGAATTCGAAAACCGAACGGATATTGAAAGTCGATGAAGCCGGGCGTGTGTGGACGCCGCGCGAGTTGCGCGATGCGGTGCTCGATGAGTTTGAGCGGAGCGGGATGCCGGCGACGCAGTTTGC
>JAYUSJ010000418.1:0-9344 GCA_043755735.1 Verrucomicrobiaceae bacterium
GCGGTTCAGCCTGCTCGGGCAGATGGATGCGCATTTTCGCGCGAGCGCGGAAAGCGGCGCGGTCGCCGAGCTGGGCCACATGCACCAAAAGGCGTTCGAAGTGCTGCATTCCGAAGCGAGCCGGAGGGCGTTCGATTTGGAATCGGAGTCGGGCGCGCTCCGCGACAACTATGGCCGCCACAAATTTGGCCAGAGCATGCTGCTCGGTCGTCGGCTCGTGGAAGCGGGCGTGCGGCTCGTGCAAGTGAACTGGCCGCGCGAAGGCAAAGCCGAAGTGAAGGGCAGCCCGCTGTGGGACACGCACGCCGATAACGCCGGGCGGGTGCGCGATGTGTTGTGCCCGCAGTTCGACAGGACGTTCGCGACGTTCATCGCCGACATGCAGACGCGCGGTCTTCTCGACGAAACGCTCGTGGTGGTGATGGGCGAATTTGGGCGCTCGCCGAAGATCAATGCGGTGGGCGGCCGCGACCATTGGGGCTCGTGTTTTTCCGTAGCGCTCGCCGGTGCGGGCGTCGGCGGCGGACAGGTGATCGGAGCGAGCGACCGCATCGGCGCTTATCCCGCCGACCGCCCGGTGACGCCGCCGGACCTGGCCGCGACGATTTTCCACATGCTCGGCATCGACCCCGCAGGCGAGTTCATCGACCCGCTGGGCAGGCCGCGGAGAATCACCGACAACGGCAATGCGTTGCGGGAGTTGGTGGGCTGATCGCAAAAGAAACTGTTGGAAACGGCGGTTTTCCCGCTAGGCTCTCCGCCGAGATGAACACAACGCGCCAACTCTTAGCACTCGCCTCCATCGCCGCCGTCCTGCTCGGCATTGCGACGCCTGCGCACGCGGTGCGGCCTTACAATTCGAAAGTTCCCACGAGTATGTATAAGCGCTACTCGCAAACTTCGCGGCTGAACCACACACTCCCGGCTGCCAAATCGATTGCGGCGATGCGGCAGCAGCGTTACTCCCTCTATCGCCAAACGCTGACTCCCGGTGCTTCGTGGTCGGGCCTTACGGCATCGGATCGGCGGACCAATGGTGATGTTTCTCCCTACGGTTCGCGTCTGCTCGGGCACCGCAACTATCCCGATAGTCGCAACGGCAGAGGCCTGGGCGGTCGCTTGCTGACAGCGCCGACCCCTTACTCCATCCGGTAAGACCGGGCTGCACGATCAGAGCAACGCTCTGACGTGCTCGTGCGCGAGACAGTGATCTGAGTCCTCTAAATGGCCAGCGCGCCGCCGCCGCTCAGATCTTTGTTTCCAAAGGTCTGCAAGTTGTGCCCGAAAGCCTGCGCGATGCGGAGCCAGAGGCGATTGTGCGGGACGTTGTCGTATTTCAGCGCGCGGCCGCTTTGCAGGCCGAGTCCGCCGCCGACGCAGATAAACGGGATGTCGTCGTGCGAGTGGCTGTTGCCTTTGCCGAGCTCGTTCGTCCAGATGATCGTCGTGTTGTCGAGCATCGTGCCGCTGCCGCCGGGCTCGGGAATGGAGTCGAGCTTCTTTGCCAGCGCAGCGAGCTGCTCACAAAACCAGATGTTGATCTTCACGAGCTTTTCCTGCGCGGCGGCGTTGCTGTCGGGCTCGTGCGAGAGGCCGTGGTGGCCTTCGTCGATACCGAGCCAGCGCATGCGGCACTGACCCACTGAGTTTGTGAAATCGAACGTCGCCACGCGGGCGAGGTCGTTTGCAAATGCGTTCACGAGCAGATCGCTCTGCATCGCGCTGATCTTCGGCATTCCGTCGTTATCGGTCGGCACGCCCTGCTCCAGTTTCGGCGCGGGGAAGCGCAGGCTCTTCGCACGACCGGCCTGGATTTCGCGCTCCATCTCGCGGACGAAAGTCGTGTGTTTTTCCAGCGCCGCGCGTTCGTCGGCGGGCAGCTTTTTCGAGAGCGCGGCGAGTTCGCCGCTTACTTCGTCGAGCACGCTGCCGAGGTTCTCGCCGTCCTTCATCTGCCCGTAGAGCTTCTCGAAAAGCTCATACGGATCGCTCACCGGCGCGACCGGTTGGTTCGGCCCGGCATAAGACCAGCGCGTCCACGGGTCCGCGCGATGCGGGACGTTGATTCCCACTTCGAGTGAACCGAAGCGCGTGGCGGTGGCGGGATTCTTTTGCAGGAAGTTTTTGATTTCCTGGTCGATCGAAATACCGCTCGCCCAGCCCGCGGGCCGGTCGCTGCCGCCCTGAATATTGCCGGGGAAAAGCTCGATGCCCGTGAGCAGGCAGCTCATTCCGCGCATGTGTCCATCGCCATCGCCGCGCACTTTATTGGAGATTCCCTTGAGCGTCAGCGTGCGGCTTTTGAAAGGCTCCAGCGGAGCGAGGATGCGCTTCAATTTGAAATCCGCCCCCGTCTCATCGGGCCAGAAATCCGGCTGCACCACGCCGTTTGGCGAGAACATGAAAATGATGCGCTGCGCCTTCGCTCCCGGCGCAGCGAGCGACGGCATGGCGGGTAAAAACGGAAGCACCGCAGCAGAGATGCCTGCGTGGCGGAGAAATTGACGGCGTGAGATGATCATGTGTTGCTGTGCGTTACGAACCCTTCGGCTCAGCGGAGACAACCCGCAAGCACTCGTACGCTTTGCCGCCGCGTGTCGGAAAGTAAAACCTGCTTACGGACTCAGCGGCTTCTGGGCGGCGACCCGGTAGAAGCGTTGAGGCACTGCTGTCTCCGTCATCACGACGCTCGTCGTCGCTCCGCTCGCGGCGAAAACCGTGCCGCTATCCAGCCAGGTTCCGCTCACGAGATTGTCGCGGTATTCGATGCGGTAACAGCGCGATGGATTGCTGGTCCACGTGAGGCTCGCATCTTGATCGAGTAGGCCGACGAGCGTGCGGTTGAAGTTCGTAATGCGCAGCCGGTCCGAGTTGTCGCGCGGATTTGTGTCGGCGAGGTACTCGGCGAAATCGCTCACGCCATCGCCGTCATTGTCGCCCGTCGCAGTGAGGATGGTGAGGCTCGCTGCGGTGCCGGTGCGTTCGAATTCCCATGCGTCGGCGATGCCGTCGCCGTCACTGTCGGGCGCGGGTGTGAGCTGTTTTGTGCGGGTGTATTCGGTTGCATCGGCGAGATTGAGCCAGCCGACATTCGCGGAGTACGCGTAACCGTCGAGGCGTCCGGTTTTGAGGTTGATGCGCGGCGCATTCGTATCACCGGAGAGCGCCCAGCCGAAGTTCACCCACCCGATATTCGCGCCATAGGCAAACCCACTGAGTGCGGCGTAAGGCACGCCACCACTGAGGCTCGCCTGAAGAACGTTTACGCCCCAATCCGTCGCGCTTGTATTTGAGTAGCGGATTCCGCTATCCGGCGTGCCGTCGCCGAGCGAAATCCACCCGACGTTTGCCGCGTAGATGAAGCCCGAGCAGACGTATTCGCCGGTGTTCACGCCATCGGCGGCAGATGGTCGGCTGTTGAGCCAGCCGATGTTTCCGCCGTAGGCGACGGCATGACTGCTATCGATGGTCGTCTGCGAAAACGCAGCAGTGGTGAGTGCAAAGAAGACGAGTGTTTTCATGGCGATCAATAGACGAGGTTTGCAAACGGGCTCGTGGCGGTGGACGGCGTGCCCGTCGGCCCGACTTCATTTCCGCCGACGATGGAGAGAGGAAGGACGTTAAATCGCAGCGTGTTGCGGAAAACCATATTGGATGTTGTGTTCACGGAGATTCCTGTGGCGCACGCGATGATCTCGTTGGCTTCGATGACAACTGTGCCACCCAAGGACACAAGGATTCCCGTCCCGCTCGCGAGACCCGAGGTGTTGCCTCGGATTGCGTTTTTGGAAACGATGCACCGGGCACCCGCATTGATCCCGACAGGCGCACCGGCGACTTGGGAATCCGTGACTTTCGTATCGTCACCCATAATGATGTTTGTGGACAGCGCACCTTGGACTTTTGCGTTCCGAACCGCGCACCTCGAATCCGTAGAAATTCCGATGTCGAATCCGCTTACTGTTACGTTTTCCACCGTCGAATCATCGCGAATTGTGATTCCAAAAGACGCTCCGACACTGGAGCCTTGGACGATGCTGTTGGTCACCCGTGAGCCGGGATCCAACCTGAGACCAAAAACAGGACTACCTGTGAGACTTACCGTGCAGTTCTCCACAAGCGCTCTCGCAAGGGCATGCAAGCCTGTCTCAAAGTTTCCCGTTATGACGCAACCGCTTACCGTGAAGGAGTCACCACTTCCGATTAACGCAGTTTCACCACCACCAGTGATCGAGCAATTCCTCACCACGCCACTCGGACCGCAAGAAATACTTACAGCGGGGCCACTTATCGAAACGTCGGAAATGATAGACCTAGATCCGCAATAAATCCTCATTTCTAGCGCCTGTGAAGTGTTCAGTCGGCATCCAGAAATCGTGCAGTCGTCTCCCAAAAGAATTCCGCCATTAGCTATGTTGCCGTTGCTCAGATTGTCCAACACACACCGCGTCACGGACACGCCTTTCGCAAGCTGAAGGATTATCCCAGAGCCATCCCGGATATGAACTCCCTCGATGCTCCCCGCGATAACACTCGCCGAGTTGCCGTCAATCGCCGTCTGCCACCCGGTGATCGTTCCGTTTTTCACCACCAGCGTCTCGGTGGTCACGTTTGTGTTGGTGATGTTGATCGCCGCTTTCCCGCTGCCGTTTCCGGTCATGCGGAATCCGTTTAGGTCAATTGTCACGTTTTTCGCATCAATCGAAATCCCGTCGACAGCAAGCGCAGTGGAAAGATTACCCGTAAGGTAATAGGAACCCGGTTGAGTGATTGTAAATGGAATGGCCGAAATCGGCGTCCGCTTTTCGCCGGCGTCTGCGACCTTCGCGTGGATTTCATCCAGCGTCTTCATTGTCGGCGCAGGCGCTCCGGGAGGCGTGAGCGGGCCTTGGGCAAATACTGCTGCGGTTGTGATGGCGAGTATGCTGGTGATGAGTTTCATGGCGTGAGTTGATTAAGCGTTGCGGCTCGTGCGGCGGCGCAGGCAAAGGCCCGCACCCAACAGCGCAAGCAGCCCTGAAGTGGGTTCCGGGATATTGATGACGCCGATTGCATCCGGGTCCGGCGTGCCTTCGCCGTGGCCCATCAGCGGCGCGATGTTTGCGCCATTCTTGAGGTCCACCGTGAACGAAGGGGAGGCGACGTTCATGTTCGACGGCGCATCCAGCAGAATGAACGAATAAATCGCATCCGACCCACCAGCGGCAGCCGGGAAGAAAGTGGAGTAGTTCGTAAAGCTGATCTGCCCCGTCGCGAGAACCCCCGGCGCGAGCCCCGTGAGCGTCTCATCATGATCGATGACGAAAAGATTCGCGCCGTCGCTCAGCGTAAACCGCGTGCTCTCCCACCCGAAATTCGGTGCCGGTGCCGCGCCGCCGTTCCCCTCAAAGGCGATGATATCCGCCTGCGCAAGCAACGTCGGACTGACCCCGAGAAAGATGCTGAGGTTCGTGTAAGACAGCGTGGGCGTGGCGAGGAAATCGCCGAGTTGCCGCTGAATCGCGTCGCCGATGGGTGTAATGATCCCGTCAGGAGCACCGAGCGCATTTGGCGAACCGGGATTGATACTCCCGGCCCAATTGATGGGCGTAGTTTCAGCGGATGATGAGGAAGCGAGCGCCGCAAGAGCGGCAAGCGTAATAAGGATGTTGGATTTCATAATGAGTGGTTGCAGACCGCCAATCGGGGACACGCCGGGCGTCCTTACAAAAAACTTTCCCCTATTTGCATCGGACCGCCGATTTTCGTAACAATTGAGCCGCCGGCCACGAATGGCGGTTGCGATGGACACTCACACGACAAACCAAGACTCGATGGCAACGCGCCGCAGCCTGCTCACGCGGCTGAAGGATTGGGGCGACCGGGCGGGGTGGCGCGAGTTTTTCGATACTTACTGGCAGCTCATATATTCCGTCGCAAAGCGGAGCGGCATGCGCGAGGAGGACGCGCATGAACTCGTGCAGGACGTGATGGTGTCGGTCGCAAATCAAATGCCGGATTTTCGCTACGATCGGGCGAAGGGATCGTTTCGCGGGTTTCTCATGCGCATCGTGCATCGGCGCATCGCGGACTTCTGGCGACGCGGCGTGGCGGCGCGGAAGATGACCGTGGCAATCGAGGACCAGGTGGATTTTGCAGAGCCGGTGACGGAGGATTTCGAGCGGCAGTGGGACAGTGAGTGGAAGAGCCGGATGCTCGAAGTCGCGCTGCGCAGAGTTCGAGGGAAGGTGAAACTGCGACACTACATGATCTTCGAGATGGCGGTGCTGCGCGATGCGCCGGTTGCGGAAATCAAACGCACACTCGGCGTGGGTCTCGCGCTCATCTATGTGGTAAAACATCGCATCCAGCGCCTCGTCGCCGCGGAATTGCGCAAAATGGAACAATCGCCGTGAATGTATCGATTCCCGACCATGAATTGTTGAGCGTCATCGGGCGCGGCGCGTACGGGGAAGTCTGGCTGGCTCGAAACGTGATGGGCGTCGGACGGGCGGTAAAAATCGTGCGGCGCGATGAGTTCGAAGATGCGCGGCCCTACGAGCGGGAGTTTGCCGGCATCCGCCGCTACGAGCCGCTGAGCCGTCAGGCGCAGGGTCTGGTGAACGTCCTGCATGTGGGCCGCAATGATGAGGCCGGGTATTTTTACTATGTGATGGAGCTGGCAGACGCCGCTGAGACGGAGCCCGCCGGAGGATCGGCGAGTCAGCCGTATTCCACACGCAGTCTCCGCGAAGTGCTGAAATCCGGCGCTCTTTCCGCAGGCGAATGTGCGGGCATCGCGCTATCGCTCACAAACGCGCTGGTCCTCCTCCACAGCGCCGGGCTGGTGCATCGCGATATCAAACCGTCCAACATTATCTTCGTCAGCGGGTCCGCGAAGCTCGCGGATATTGGGCTTGTCGTAGGGCAGGGCGAATCGCGAAGTTTTGTCGGCACGGAGGGCTATATCGCACCGGAGGGACCAGGCACTCCGCAGGCCGATATTTTTTCTCTCGGCATCGTTCTCTACGAAATGCTCACCGGACGCGATGGGCGTCAGTTTCCCAGTGTTCCCCCGGGCTTTGCCGTCGGGAAGAATGCCGTGGTGGAGTTACTCGAAATCGTAATTCGCGCTTGCGAGCATGAGCCTGCGTCACGCTATCGGAGCGCTCGGGAGATGGCTGCGGATCTTGCGCTTGTCAGCGGCGGGAAGTCCGTCCGCGAAATCCGCCTCCTGCGCGGGCGCCTTCGATCCATTCGCATCGCCGCAGTCGTGCTCGGTCTCGCCGGATTGAGTGTCGCCGCCGGATTGTGGTGGTATTGCACTCGTCCGGAACCCGTGCAGACCGTGATTGTCGCGCCGGGCGCGGGGCCCATTTCATTTTCGCCGGACGGGAAGTTTCTGATCACGGCGGACTCGCGTGAAGTCGTCCGCTGGGCGTTCCCGCTAAAGCCCGCAGCTCAACCTGCGAATCGCTATCGTACGAAGATGACTACTTCAATCTTGTGGCTGCCCGATGGGAAAACGATGCACACCAGCGGCTATCAACCCTCCGCCGAATTCGATGGCACTTGGTCGGCAATCCGGAGCGTCGAATTCCCAAATCCAAATGTGGATTCCGAATCGTGGAGCGGCGACTCGCAGTCGCGAATCGTCGCCCGCCAGATCAATCAAGCGCAGGCCGGGCGAGCGATGATCTTCAAAGGGGAGGATCTCGATCACACCCACGATGTCGTGGCGGCAACCGAACTCGTCATCGGGCTTACGAGCGCCATGAGCCCCGATGGACGCTGGACCGCGATGGGTGCGTTCAAGGGCATCGGCTGGCACGTATGGGACACCGGAAGTCGCGCGGAGGTGGCGAGTGGCACCGATTCCGCGACTTTGCGCTTCAGCCCGGATAATCAGTGGCTCGCAGTCGCTGGAGCGGAGAATAACGAAATCTGGCGGACTGGCGACTGGCAGCGAGTCCACAGTTGGAGGCGGGCGGATTTGGAAGCGCACTTCGGTCAATCCGCATGGAGTGCCGACAGCCGCACACTTGCGATATTGTCCGGACGGCGGGCTATCACGATCCTCGATACTGCGACTTGGGCAAAGCGCCCCGTTCTGGAATCACCCGACCCCGGTCACATCACCTCGATGGCATTTCACCCCTCCGGGACACGACTCGCAGTCGCAAGCACCGGAGGCGTCGTGCGGATCTTCGACCTGCGCTAACTCAGCGCGGTAGGCGCGATCAACGGCTTGCCTGTTTCGGCTGCTCCTTCGGCAACGCGGCGACGATATTGGACTCTACGTAAAGATTCCGGATGTGGAAGCCCTCGGCGAATTGTGTGTCGAGCTTGAGCAGCGTCTCGGGGCCAAATGCGGCGGGTGCCTGCTTGATGGTGTATTGGAAAAGGTGGCGTACGAAGCTGCGGCGCGCGGAGTCGTTGCCGGCGGCGTGCGTGGCAATGTCGCGCGGGCCGTTCAGCTTTACGGTGTCGCCGTCGGACGTGATGTAGTCGCTCACGGGGTTCACGGGTTTCGCATTGTCGATCGTGCGGAAGCGGCCCACGGCGTCGAAGTTTTCCAGCGCGAATCCGAGCGGATTGATCGTGACGTGGCAGCTCATGCACGAGGTTTTTGAAGTCAGCTCGGTGACCTTTTCGCGCATCGTGAGCGATGGGTCGAAGCGGTCGTCCTTGAACTCAATCGCCTGCGGCGGCGGCTTGAGCATGCGGCCCATGATGCTGCGCGTAAGAAACACGCCGCGATGGATGGGCGACGTGGACTTTGAGTACGAGTGCAGGCTCAACAGGAATGGGTGCGTGAAAATGCCCGCGTGTTTGCCGTCTTCGAATTTCACCGCTGCGAAATCGCCGCCCTCGGGAGGCTGCGCGCCGTAAAACTTCGCGAGACGTTCGTTCAGGAAGACGTAATCGGCGAGCAGCAGTTCGCGGTAGTCGGACTTCTCGCTCCACACCACCTGATCGATGAATTGCAGCAGGGACTCGCGCAAATCGGCCATCATTTCCGCGTCAAAGCCGGGGAATATCTTCGGATCCTTCGAGGATCCTTCTGCGCGTTCGAGCTCCAGCCAGTGATGGAAGAAGCCGTGCACTTTCGCCTTCGTGCGCAGATCAGGGATCATGCGCTGCGCTTCAGTCTGAACTTGCTCGCGTGTTCGCAGTTTTCCTGCTGCAGCGGCCTGCGTGAGCTTTTTGTCAGGAATGGAATCCCAGAGCGCCAGCGCGAGGCGGGAGGCCACATCGTAATCATCAGGCTTCTCCTGTTTGCGAAGGTCTGGATACAGGAACTCCGGAGATTTCAGCGTGAGGAGCACCACGCGCTTGATTGCGGTTTCCGGTGTCCTGGCCGC